>JAUYEP010000107.1 GCA_030689765.1 Methylovulum sp. | reverse complement strand
GCTTTGCTGGATATTATTGGCTAACTCATTAAAGTAAAAGCCATCTTGTACATTAATTTGTTTTCGTCGCTCATCCAGGACAAGATTTTTAAGTTCAAGGTACGCTTTGCTAAATGGGATTAATTTATTGGCGGTTTTTGTTTTAAAATTAGTCTCTGACACAGCATTTTCAACAAACAAATTGAGCAGAATTTTTTCATAACTCTGCACTGCTTCATCAATATCAAACATAAGCCGAATATTGATAATGAATAAATATACCAACGTTTTTTCATCAAGCTCCTTAAATAAGGTTGGATTATGAACTATCCAATTTCTGATATTTTTCATAATCCATGCTAACCCTTTTATTTTTTTATGGTCAGAGGCTTCCCATTCATGTGCTATCGTCCTGATAAAGAGTTTATATAAAGCGGCCTTATTACTCGGTTCGCGCAAAGGCAAAAACTTTTCTAGCACTTCTACATAATCGCGCATATCTTCGAGACTAACCTGTTTTTCAGGTTCTGAAATAAAGTCATTAAATCTCAAGCTATTTGAGGTCAACTTTTTTTCTTCGATTAACTTTATAATATGTCGGCAACCCTCAATAATCCCACGCCTTAATTGCGTATAAGGTAATTCTTGTTCTGCCAGCCATGTTCTTAATTTTTCAAACCCCGGGTCTATTTTTTCAAAGACAGTGACTTTCGGCATATAAATTTCAATACATTTATCTTCAAAGTCTTTAACTGTACTGGTTTCAGCGGTCATAAAACAAATTCTTTCCGCAGGTACGCCCAGATGAATTAAATCATTAAAGATATAAAAACCGCCGTTTTCGTGAAATTTGATTGTATCTGTATAAGGTACGGGTATGTCTTTTTTAAAATTGACATGCTTACCATTGTCTAAACGCACATCAATAATAACGGCATCAATTTCATTGAGAATGGCATGATTCACTGTAAATTCAAAATAATCAAAATAATTGCGACACAAATAAATACAATGTTTGCTTTTTTGGTCTTTGCAAAATTTTTCTAAAGAAACAGGATTTTTAATTAAACTATCAGGTTCATCTTCGTTCCAGTTCATCAAAAAATCTAATGTGCCATCATCGTTTAAACCTTTAAACATAGATTCTAAGGTTTCTGTGCCTGATGATAATGTGCCGCCAAAGTCTTCAATCCATAAGATATTCATGCGTTATGCTCCAATAATGATTGATGTAATTTTAATTCTGCAATAAATAGCTGCTCTTCGACTGAACAGCTAAATTGTGCCTGTTCGCCCAGCAATTCTATTAAGCGTTTAATAAACGCAATGCCTTTGTGTGTGCCTGCCAAACTGCTGCTGGCGTTGGTTTCACAGGTGTTGGTGACTTTAAAAATAAAGTGCTCTTGTTCTATGTACCAACGGATTTGGATTTTGCCGCTGCCGTTCCAGTATTTTAGCGCGTTTAAAATTAATTCGGAGCTAATCGCAAACAGCAATGAAAATTTAACCTGATTGACTCCAAAATACAGGTTGTGGTCTTCGATAGTAATTTCAAGTGAGGTAATGCCTGACAGCCATTGATAAAAGGCGGTGATGCCTTGATTGTCTAAATTGAGCGGTAAGATATTGTCAATAAAGGATTTGCGCATGGCTACAATGGCGGGGATGTCAGCGTTGTTTAAGAGTTGTCTTAATTCGCTGGTGTCGCTCATAAAAATGATGCGGTTTAAGGATTGGCGCAAAGCGGAGGCGATGACCCATTTTGGGGTTGCATCGCCTTCATTGTCATTTTGCCAAGCGCGTTGAAATTCTTCGGGTTCGCTGATGGATTGTTTGAAGGTGTCGATTAAACAATCGGTTAATGACAGGGTGGAAAATAAAGCGGCGATTTTGTTGATGGCTTTATAGTGTTTTTGATTGCTTTCGTAGTCTTCGCTACCTAATAAACGAATGGCTTGTCTGAGCGATTCCGGCGCAGTGGCTAGGGCGTTGCGCATGGTATGGGTAAAGAATGACAGCATTTCTTTTTCTTTTTCATGCAATTCTTTATAAAGTTTCTCTTCTTTTTCTAATGCAGATTCGAGCTTTTTATTGTTTTCTTTAAGAGCGTTATTTTTTTCTTCTAACTGATAGTTTAGTTTATTAATTTCTTCATTCTTTTCTTTTAGCTCTATATTTTCTTTCTGTAAATAATTTTCAAATGAAAATTTTCGTTCAATTGCAATTGTAGCAATGCTTTTACAAATTTCAACTAGACAATCATCTTTTATAATGATGTCGTCAAACTTAAAATATTTTAAATCTATTGTATATTTTACGTTACCCAATTGAATACATTGAGCAATTTTAGTTAAAAAATCAAGATATGTTATGTTGTCCCCTAAATTACTGTTCTCTGAAATAACCTCTTTGTTCCACTCAAATCCTTTATTATCCTCCTTTAGCAGTTTGTTAAGTCCTAAATCATCTATTTCTGCCTTATCTTTAGCTAAAATATGGTCTACTGGCATCGCTAGCGATACTATTAGCATAACGTATCTCATATTTTGATTGTTAAAGGTGTAATCTTTAGCGCTTCCAAATGTACTATAGAACGCTTTATGTAGTGCTTTTATAGGCGTATTTTTTTGTTTACCCGTTTTATACTGGTCAACAACCCCTAAACAATTATTTACAGTGTGAAATAGATTCGCAATTACACTAGGTAAATTTACTTCTTCCCATTGATTATTTGATATATCTCCCATTTCTTCAATCATATCATTGTTCATTTCATCTGTGTTCATGCTCACTAACCTTTTTCAATTACAGTGGAAACAGTTTTTTTGGCGAGCCAGCACGCTACCATTATCAGGGTAAAAACAAGGCCACCCATTATTCTCATACACCCACACCGGCACATGCGCCTGCCGTTGGGTATATTGGTTCAACAACACATCCACTGCCATTGCCCCGACGATGGCATTCAGTGTTTTTACCGCCGGTTCCTTCACATCCTGACCGCTCACATAGCCTCGCCTAATCAGCTCATTGCCGATAAATTGTCCCTTGTGCTGCTCTGCCGCAATTTGGGTGGGGTTGATGCGTCCCAGACAATGCAAGCATAGCCCATCACCTGAGCGGGCAATAATCACTTCACCGCTCATGTCTTTAATCTGTTCATCTTCCACGCTGATATTAACACCGCTCGAAATCAGCGGTATGCCAAATCGCAGTGCAAGTTCCTGGGCTTTATAGCGGCTAAAGTGATTATCGGTGGCGACCACCAACCAATCGCTGTGCATGATGATGGGCAAAATACTTTCATCCTCAATGCCGACCGGATGTGCGCCAATCTGGGCTTTGGGGTTGATGCGTTGCAAATGTTGTGCGACAACTTCCACTTTAAGTCGGTTCTGTTCGGCATCGCTATAATACGCGCCAACGATACGGTTCAGGTTGGTGATTTCTACACGATCAGGATCAATCAGATGGATCGACTGAAAACCGCTATGAATCAGGTTTTCTGCAATGACCGAACCTAAGCCGCCGACACCAATAATGGTGATTGTCTGGTCGTCCATGACCTGACGCAAGGTATCCAATCCCAACGCCAGGGCGCTGCGGGCAAGAAAGCCGGTTTGCAGTTCCGTTGAGTCCTGATGGGTGCTTGTCTGTTTGGTGTCTTTCGCCGCTGGCCAGTTTTCAGCCACCATTTGCGTCTTAATTTGTGCGTTATAGGCGATGGATTTGCCATTTTTCCGTTCCCACAGCCGTGCAGCATAATCGGATTGTGATAACACGATGCTAGCGTAGTGGATGTCGTCCAATGTGTCATTCATCCAGCCATGAAAGTTTTTTTCGTCGCGATCATCAACACCAGAAAAAGCGACATCCTTGGGGCAAAAAGGATGGGTATGCACATCAATTAAGGTATCCACGTCCCCGCGTTGCTGCATCTCGACCATTTTGGCATAGACATACTCGCGCTTTAGACGCAAATGCGCCAAGCCTTGGCTTTCGTAGTCATCGGCGGTGGGGTAATGCGCTGCGACGACCTTGATGAGGGTGTCATCGCCGATGGCGTGGCGTTGACCAAACAGCAACGCAAAGGCTTCTTGGCTAGAGTCTTTCAACAGGCGGTTACGCAGTTCAGGGAAGCGTCCTTGCGGAAAACGGATACGGTTTGATGTGCTACGCATGTGGCATTACTCCTGGTTACCCAAAGCTTCGCGGATGAGTTGGAAATAGGTGAACAAATTGTCCCCATTACGCCAGTTCTGGGACGGTTGCCACGCGCCGTTGTGAATATAGACGCAGTACCATTTCCAACCTTGTTGGATGGGGGCATCCGACGCACCATGCGCGGCAAAGCTGATGAAATGGCCATCATGCGCCATAGGCAAATCACTGGGCAGGTAAAAACCTATGGGTGGAAGTGCAGGGTATTCGGTAGGGAACAGCACCATCAGTGCCGTGCGGCTGGCAATGTGCCGCCAATTGGGTGGTA
>JAUYEP010000218.1 GCA_030689765.1 Methylovulum sp. | reverse complement strand
CGATTATTCCACGGCGTAGAGACGCAAGATTTTGCGTCTCTACAAACATGACACCCTGATTTCGCCGCTCATGAGTTTGGGTAATAGGTTATCGCGGAGGGTTTCTAGGGTTTGGATTTGTTTTTGGTTGGCAATTTGTTTGTTTAAAATAGGTGTCATTTTTAATGTCATTATTTCTAATTCCTCAACCGTTGGAATTAAAACCATCGCATTATCTAAATCACCGCGTTTAATATGCCCCATAGTTGTAGCATGGCTTGATGAAATAGAAATGAATTCATCTAAATGGTGTTTGCACCACATTAAATAAAACCATTTTGGAAATTCAGTTGATGTTACTTTAAATAAGTGTTGATTCAAAATACACGTTTCACCATGCCAAACTTTGACCATTAAGGAAGCAGACCACGCAAAAATAATATCACCATTTTCTACAATATATTCTGGTTTAATAGTGCTTGATGCCCAGTCTGACGATTCGGATATTCCACTATTTAATTCCCTAATTTTCAGAACTGGAAATTTATCAATTGCATTTTCTGGCGGATATTTTTGGCAAGCTAGACCATTAAGAAAATTTGCAACTTGGCTTAACGGCTTTTCCTCCCAATCCTCCCAATCCTCCCGTGCTTCAACCACAAACCACTGTTTAAAAAGCGTTTCAGCCATTGCTTCGAGGGTTTTATTTTGGCGGTGCAATAGGTCTATTTTATCATCCAAACTACTGAGAACGGCGGCAATGGCTTGTTGTTCATTTTCTGGGGGTAACGAAAACGGGATATTCTCTATATCTGATTTTGAAATATTAGCTTGGTTTGCACTTCCAGATGAGCGACTAGCTAAATATAAATGCGTATTTGTATCTTTCAAAAAATAATAGATATAGTCTGTGCTTAAAGTTTCTTCATTTTTTGAAATAACTTTTGCGACTCTTTGATTAATTAATGCTGTGCAATCAAGTTTATATCTTGATGTAAGACCTACAACTTGTGTTTCTGCTTGAGGATGATTTCCAGTAAGTGCAACTAAAACATCGTCTTTTTTAACAATATACTTTGATAAATTTTCAGAGTACGCATGATATTGAACCCCGTTTAAATGTACATTTCCATTTGCCACATTTTTAATTTTAATTACGGGTAAAGAATTAGTTGTCATGTTTTCAAGAAAATTTGCAGACTTGAACGCAAAACCATTTATTACATCAATTACTTCTCCAAAATTCGTTTCCCTCCACTCACTCACAACTCAATCCTCGCCAGATTTTCCCTAATCGCCTGATTCAAAGCCGCTTCTTCAATCAACTGTGCTTCAAACTCAGCTTTTAACCCACCAAACCGCTCGTTAAAATTAAAATCATCCTCTTCATCGGGTAAGCCAACATAACGCCCTGCGGTCAGTACATAATCCAATTCTTTTACCCGTTCAATAGATGCGGCACAACAAAAGCCTTTGATGTCTTCATAATCGCCGTCTGGATTTCGCCAATTGTGATAAGTCGCCGCAATTTGTTTTATATCCTCTTCGGATAACTCACGAGTACGGCGATTGATTAAATACCCTAAATTCCGCGCATCAATAAACAAAATCTCACTGCTACGGTCTCTAAACTTGCCATTGCTACGGTTACGACTCATAAACCATAACGCCGCTGGGATTTGAGTATTTAAAAACAATTTAGCGGGTAAATTAACGATACAGTCAATCACGTTGCCATCTTCAATCAACGCACGGCGAATTTCACCCTCGCCACTGCTCTTAGAAGTCAACGCGCCTTTTGACAACACCACCCCTGCTTGTCCATTGGGGGCTAAGTGATAGATGAAATGCTGTAACCACGCAAAGTTAGCATTTCCCGCAGGGGGTGTGCCATATTGCCATCGACCATCACCGCGTAATAATTCCCCGCTCCAATCGCTGACATTAAACGGCGGATTAGCAATAATAAAATCGGCTTTTAAATCTTTGTGAGCATCGTTTAAAAATGAGCCTTCGTTGTTCCATTTCACCTGTGAGCTATCAATGCCACGAATGGCAAGATTCATCTTGGCTAATCGCCAAGTGGTTTGGTTGCTTTCCTGTCCGTAAATTGAAATGTCATCAAGTTTCCCTTGATGCTGTTCAATAAACTTTTCCGACTGCACAAACATTCCACCCGAACCACAACACGGGTCAAATACCCGCCCTTTGTACGGTTCAAGCATATTAACCAACAATTCAACAATACTACGCGGCGTATAGAACTGTCCGCCCTGTTTGCCTTCAGCTAAGGCAAATTCACCCAAGAAATACTCGAACACATGACCTAACACATCGGCACTACGCGATTTAGCATCACCCAGTGCGATATTAGCGATTAAATCAATTAAACCGCCTAAGCTGGTAGGGTCAAGGTTTGATTTAGCAAAACCTTTAGGCAAAACACCGCCTTTAAGTGCAGCGTTTTCATGTTCAATAACATCCATTGCCGCATCAACCAACGTGCCGATGTTGGGCTGTTTAGCGTGCGCTTGTAAGAGAACGACCACCGTGCTTCTTGTGGAACGAAAAAGATATTTTCGGCTTGGTATTCATCACGGTCTTCGGGATCAGCTCCTGCATAGTCACCCTCGCCTTGTACCAGTTTGGCATGGTGTTCTTCAAATGAATCGGATATGTATTTGAGAAAAATTAAACCCAAAACAACGTGCTTGTATTCTGCTGCATCAATGTTTTTGCGCAATTTATCAGCGGCTTTCCAGAGTTGTTTTTCTAATGGTTCTTCGTTGGTGACTTTTACTTTTGCCATGTCGTGTTTGGGTTGCGTGTTTTTCGTGAATAAAAAACCCGCAGTGTAACGGGTTTGAGTGTTGTATTTGTTATGCTTTTTAGTCTATCACAATCATGAGCAGATTTTGTTTGGCGGTCGCGTAGCGACCGCTTGTTTAAAATCAGTGCGTAGCCGCTTGGGAGCGGAGCGATTCGCGGGGTTTGGGGCGGCAGCCCCATTTAAAACCAGTGCGTAGCCTCCTTTGTCTGAGCCGTAGCGTAGCGTATGCGAAGCATAGCGGAGCGGAAGCGAGTATTAGATTGGTGCGTAGCCTCAGTCATCACACTTGTAAGCATACAATGGACGCCCATCAGGAACGGTCATTCGAGCGTGAGCAAAAAGAAAGCGTGTCAGCCAGTCATCATTTTTCATAATTTTTCTTGGGCAGTTACTTATACTCGATGTTCAAGTTTTTAATTCTTGATTTTAAACAATCCTGCTAAATCAGGCCTTACAGGGCCTGATTCAAATCAGGCTAACCGTTTTTGCTTCAACCTGGGTTAGTGAGGGCAGGTCTTCTATTGTCTTTGTTACCCAAAATGAGCCTTTTTTGAACCAGGCCCAATACACTTGCTTTGACCCGCCAAGAGGTGATGTCCGATATCAAGCATTACGCTGAAGCCGAAAAAAAACGGCATCCGTAAAGTGACCAAGGAGGAACAAGACAAGTACATCCAACCCGCATCAAAGCAAACTTGCCATATCAATAACAAACCGGTATTTCACATCACTCTTCAACACCCGTTCATAGGCTTCATTAATTTTCTGGATCGGGATAATTTCAATATCTGACGTGATGTTATGTTCAGCGCAAAAATCGAGCATGTCCTGGGTTTCTTTCAAGCCGCCAATCAATGAGCCGGCAATGCTGCGGCGCTTGAAAATAAGCTGGCGTACCTCAGGCGATGGGTGCGGGTGATCAGGTACACCAACCAGACACAACGTACCGTCACGCTTCAGCAACGCGGTGTACGCATCCAGATTATGCGGGGCGGCAACGGTATTCAAAATGAAATCAAAGCTGGCAAGATGCGGGGCCATCCCTTCGGGATTTTTTGACACCACAACCTCATCGGCACCCAGGCGCTTAGCATCTTCCGCCTTGCCTGGTGTCGTTGTGAACATGACAACATAAGCGCCCAGCGCATGGGCAAATTTGACTGCCATGTGCCCCAATCCGCCTAAACCGACAACGCCGACTTTATCGCCTTTGCCTATTTGCCAGTGCATTAGCGGCGAATACGTGGTGATGCCTGCGCATAACAGCGGCGCAGCGGCTGCCAAGTCAAGCTTGTCCGACACTTTCAGCACAAAATCCTGATTGACAACGATGCTGTTCGAATAACCGCCGTAGTTACTGCCGCCGGTATGCTTGTCATAGCTGTTGTAAGTGAACACGGCTTGATTGCAATACTGCTCCAGATGGTCATTGCAGTCGGGACATTCGCCGCAAGCATCGACAAGACAACCCACGCCGACGCTATCACCGGCATTAAAACCGGTTACAGCGCCACCGACCTGGACCACCTTACCGACAATTTCATGCCCCGGCACCATCGGGAATGTCGAGCTGCCCCATTCATTACGCACCTGATGAATATCCGAATGACACACGCCGCAATAGAGAATCTGAATCAGGACATCATTCGGGGTAAGGTCGCGGCGCTCAAAATTAAACGGTACGAGCGGAGAAGTGTTTGTATGCGCGGCATAGCCAATAGCTTTGTACATGGTTGCTCCTGGTGATAGCGGGGAATACGTTAAACCAACTTGATCCCCGTTTTATCAAGGGTAATTTTGTGGTCTTTATATAACGCACCAATCGCCTGCTTGAATACTTTTTTACTGACGCCAAAGGTTGCATAAATAACCTCCGGCGGACTTTTATCGCCCAATAATAATACGCCATCATGGGCTTGAAGTTGTGCCAAAATTCGGTCGGTCAACAGCCCGACCTTGCCGTAACCCGGTTCATGCAGTGTCAGGTCGATTTTATAATCCTCACGTATCTGCTTGATATAACCGTCCAGCTTTTGCCCTTTACTGACCGGCTGGAACAGCTCGTTTGGGTACAACATACCCCAGTGCGTATGATTGATGATGGCTTTAATGCCCAGATCGGTTTTATCCGCGATCAGCAGCGACACCTTTTGCCCCGCCTTAAAATAAACCGAGGACTCTTCGATAAAACGGTTAATCTTGGTCGTCGCCGCAATGCGGTTCTGGTCATCAAGAAACAGTTTGACCAGATAATACTCACCAACAACCATCTCATGATGCTGCTCCCCGAACGGCACGAGCAAATTCTTGGGCAAGCCCCAATCCAGAAATGCACCGGTATAATTTATCGAAACCACTTTTAGCCAGGCAATATCATCAACCTGGGCCAGCGGCACTTTAGCCGTCGCCGCCAGATGCCCATCCACGTCCACATAGACAAAAACGTCCAGCGTATCGCCCATCCCATAATTTGCAGGTAGCCGCTTGTCAGCCAGCAGCACCTTGCCTGAAATGCCATTATCCAGATAGATATCTGCCCCTTGTTGTTTTACAACGTTCAGTTTATTGATTTTGCCGATATTGATCATGGGTAAATAAAGTATTTGCTGGGATTGGCATTATTTGGGCCCGGCAACTGGAACTACAAACTTGCCAGATAAATAAAAAAGCTGATTGTAACGAATTATGGTGGCAGCGAAAAATCCTTGAGCGAAGCGAGGGTCGATAGACTTTGTAAACGGTTAAGCTTCGCGCGTGTCCACGCCTCAGTGGATAGCCGATTCCATAACGCCCGCTTTGCCCACGTCCAGCGGTGCCGATGCGGGTATATTTAAGCTTACATAGAGGGGAACTGCTGTACTGGAGGTTGTTCGGGCCGTCAAATCAACACCATATTGTCCCTGTGTATCATTTCTGAATCGTCTGCATAACCCAGAATATTTTCGAACTGAGAACTGCTTTTACCTGCTATCAATTGGGCTTCGGCATTGCCGTAATTTATCAGTCCACGCGCGACTTCCAATCCGTTTTCGTCAACACAGGAAACCAACTCGCCGCGCTCGAATTGACCAGAAACCGCTGTAACGCCGACTGCCAGCAAACTTTTCCCGTCATTTTTCAGCACGTTGACAGCGCCCGCATCCAATACCAGACGCCCTTTAACTTGCAATTGCCCTGCTAGCCAGCGTTTTCTTGCCACCAAAGGCTCTATATCAGGAAGAAAGTGGGTACCCAACAAATCCCCTGAAATGACTGCGATAAGCACATCAGCAACGGCGCCAGCAGCGACTACTGTTGCTGCACCGGATCTTGACGCGAGACGTGCCGCCCGTACTTTAGTGGACATACCACCACGACCTAGGCCGCTACGGCTGTCGCCCGCCATTTTTTCCAACCGCCCGTCGTTGACGCTGATTTCAGAAATCAAGGTGGCGTCAGGGTACAATCCAGGGTCGCCAGTATAAAGGCCTTGTTGGTCTGTCAAAATAATCAACAAGTCCGCCTCTACCAAATTTGCGACTAATGCCGCTAAAGTATCATTATCACCAAAACGGATTTCCTCAGTGGCAACTGTGTCATTTTCATTAATCACCGGTATAACGCCAAAATTGAGCAAAGTCAGTAAAGTGCTGCGGGCATTCAGATAACGTTGCCTATTTGATAAATCATCATGCGTAAGCAATACCTGCGCGGCATGCAAGCCATGTTGCTGAAAATTATCATCAAAAACCCGCACTAATCCCATTTGCCCTACGGCGGCGGTGGCCTGTAATTCGTGCAGGGTTTTGGGGCGCGTTTTCAAGCCCAGTCGGCTCATGCCTTCCGCCACAGCACCGGAAGAAACCAGCACAACATCAATCGATTGCTTTTTTAGGCCTGACATTTGCGTGACCCAAGCCTCAATTGCGGCCTTATCAAGCCCCTGCCCACCCTTAGTGAGCAACGAACTGCCTATTTTGACGACAACCCGTTTTACGTTTGCAAAATCAGCCCTGCTCACTGCCTACCCGTCGCTGTTGTTCCAAAAAGTTCATAATCGCAAACATGAGTCCCTTAGTGCCCTCCGCATTAATGGCCGCTATTTTAAAAGCAGGCGCCGTCCATTTGAGTTCGTCAATAATCGCCTGACAGCGCCCGTCAATTTCATCAAAAGGCAGCCTGTCAATTTTATTTAGCACCAACCAGCGTGGCTTACTGGCCAAATCATCACTCCATTTTTCCACTTCATGAATGATTTTTTTTGCGGCCTGTACGGGCGAATCCATGCTTTCGTAAGGCGCCACATCAACCAGATGCAGCAGTAAACCTGTCCGTGATAAATGTTTGAGAAATTGCAGGCCTAGCCCTGCGCCATCGGCAGCACCTTCGATAACACCCGGAATATCCGCGATAACAAAGCTACGCATATCATCAATCCGAACAACGCCTAAATTAGGGTGCAAGGTTGTGAAAGGATAATCAGCAACCTTTGGCGTTGCCGACGATACCGAACGTATCAGGCTCGATTTCCCGGCGTTCGGCATACCCAGCAAGCCCACGTCGGCAATCAGTGTCAACTCCAAATTGAGTAACCGGTGTTCGCCTTCCGAACCTTTACTGGCTTTCTGTGGCGCCCTATTGATACTGCTTTTAAAGCGGGTATTGCCCAAGCCGTGAAAACCACCTTTGGCAACCAGCAGGGTTTCACCGAGCACCGTTAAATCGCCGATAACCTCCCCTGTCCCTGCATCGGAAACAAGCGTTCCCAAGGGCACTGGCACATAGCAATCATCGCCTTTTTTGCCGGTGCAATTGCGGCTCATGCCATTTTGCCCGCGTTGCGCCCTATGGACGGTGTGATATCGAAAATCCGCCAAGGTATTCACGTTTTCAACAGCTATTAGATAGACGCTACCGCCATCACCACCGTCACCACCATCAGGCCCGCCCATCGGGATGTATTTTTCACGGCGGAAGCCTATCGTGCCATTGCCACCATCACCGGCTTCCACACGGATTTCCGCTTCGTCAACAAATCTCATAACTCACTGCCGTATTTATAGTCAGTCGAAGGTGCTTCATCAAACATTGCTGGCATCTCCTTTGACGATCGCCCAAAAACAAAAAAAGCCCCGCCATAAAGGGCGGAGCTTTTTAAGCAGCTTAAATTAGCCGCAAAGATGCAGCCGGTAAATCTTATGCAGCGATAACGCTAATAAATTTACGGTTTTTTGGACCTTTAACCTGAAAAACGACCCTGCCGTCGGCGGTCGCAAACAGCGTATGATCTTTTCCGCAACCGACATTATCACCTGGATGAAAATGCGTGCCGCGTTGGCGAACAATGATATTCCCTGCATCAACAATTTCGCCGCCAAAACGTTTTACACCGAGCCTTTTCGCATTTGAGTCGCGACCGTTACGGGTACTACCACCAGCTTTCTTATGGGCCATTGCTTTAACTCCTGATTATGCAGAAATGCCAGTAATCTGGACTTCTGTGTAGTATTGACGATGCCCCATTTGTTTCATGTGGTGCTTGCGTCTTCTGAATTTAATAATTTTGATTTTTTTATGCCTGCCTTGAGACATAACGGTTGCAGTTACCTTTCCACCTTCAATAAAAGGCAAACCGACCTGAACGGCATCACCGGACTGAATCATTAGCACTTTATCAAATTCAATGCTGTCGCCAGTGCCTAGCTCCAGTTTTTCTATTTTTAAGGTAGTACCTTCTTCAACGCGGTACTGTTTACCACCTGTTTGAATTACCGCATACATCGGCGTAAGCTCCGTCAAGCATTAATCTGTTAAAAGTGAACAGAGGATTCTAATTTTAAAACTAAATATAGTCAACATTAAGTTGAATAAAATACATTAATCCTGCATCAAAACAACGCACCCTTTAATGATATTACGGCACATTTATTAACATGGTGGTTGGTTTTTATTGGGTTATAATAAAACAAACACCTTTTTCATAAAGCATACCTATGAAATATATCCGAAACTTTAACATCTGTAGCAATCAATAATGGTATCTCACGCACACCAAAGTTCGACCGAACCCACTACTATCGACTTTGATTCAATCAAACATCTGACCTCATCTGAGGCTAAAGCTGTTGACCTACTCATTATCAACGAGTTAAGTTCAGATGTTGCCCTTATTAACCAAATGGGCCATTACATCGTTGGTAACGGTGGTAAGCGCCTGCGTCCAATGTTGCTGTTGTTAGCCGCCAAAGCCTTGGGCAGCATTAGTGACAACCACCTGACACTGGCAGCAGTCATTGAATTTATCCATACCGCAACGTTACTTCATGATGATGTTGTAGACGAATCAGATTTAAGGCGCGGCAAAGAATCCGCTAATGCGGTTTGGGGTAACGCAGCCAGTGTTCTGGTGGGTGATTATCTGTATTCACGGGCATTTGAAATGATGGTGCGTACCGGCAATATGCGAGTCATGGAAATCCTGTCAAAAACCACGACAGCAATTGCCGAAGGCGAAGTCTTGCAGCTTTTGAATTGCAACAATCCTGAAACCACAGAAGCCAAGTATTTGGAAGTCATTTCCAGAAAAACTGCCATATTGTTTAGTGCAGCGACCCGCTTAGGCGCAGTGCTTGCCAATACCACACCAGAAATTGAAGAAAATCTTGCTAACTACGGCCAGCATTTGGGCATTGCTTTCCAATTAATTGATGATGCGCTCGATTACAAAGCAAATCAGGACGATTTAGGTAAAAATCTCGGTGATGACCTAGCCGAAGGCAAACCCACCCTACCGTTGATTTACGCCATCAAAAATGGCACAAAAAACGAAGCCGACATTATTATTGATGCTATCAAAAACGGCAACCGCGATGTGTTTAACGACATTTATGCCATAGTACAACGCACCCAAGCCATTGCCTACACCGAACGACGCGCCAACGAAGAAGCGCAAAAAGCCATCGAAGCCCTGATGCTGCTGCCCGAATCTGGCTACAAAGACGCTTTAACCTTGTTAGCGAAGTTTTCGGTACAGCGCAATTATTAGCCGACATAGACTGAAACACCATTGGATAACGGATGAAACCAGCGCCATGCTTTTCCCCATAAGACAGTAACGGGGATTGGCGCCCCCTTTGCTGGAGACGAATGAAATGTTAGCGATAGATGGTGAAAATTACGGGGCTGTTTGCATCTGGCGGCCTTTTATAAAAATGCCATATCGGTAATGCGGCAGGTCTGATGCCCTATATGCCTAAACTTATCTACTTTGAAACAATATCAGCCATAAGATGTGACCTTGCAACGGCCTGATTTGATTAATGTTCTGCGAGGATTTTCAGATTTTTCATATAAAGGCAAGATCTGGCACAGAATGGCAAAGCCATTCTGTGCCAGAAAATAACTAAATATTAATTACTTACGGCCAACTGCCTTCATAACAGAGAAGAAAACATCAGTGTTGTCGATAGTACCATGCAGGGTGTTTGAAGCGCGTCCAAACGCTGACAGTGGAATATCTCCGCCAGTGTGAACGGCACTTGAACCAGCCACTTGACCAGTGACCAAATAGCCTGTAGCGGCATCACGCGCTAACGGATTAGCAGGATAGGTGTTCAATGGCGCTGAACCCCCTAAAGGTTGTTGGCTATCCTGTATAGGCTGGGTATTGGTACGCCAGTCTTCATAGCGGTCTGCATTTGCGCCGTAACCGATCAGCAAACGTTTATCAACATTAGTCGTTGCTGGATAACCGTCAGCATCTATTGTGTATTTAGGGAAGCCGGCAGCATCATACACACCCACTACGGTATTACGCATGGAATCCGCAGTAGGCAGTTTGGTTTGCAGGTCAGCATCCGTCACTGTAGATGCACCGATAATAACCGCACCGGCACACTCATGGTCAGCAGTCACCAGCACCAGCGTGTCAGGATGCGCGGTAGCATAGTCTTTTGCGACTTGTATTGCATGATCAAACTCGATCGTATCAAGTATCATGCGCTCACTATCCATGTTGTGCGCCTGTTTATCGATAGATGCCGCTTCAACCATTAATACAAAGCCGTTAGGGCTGTTGGCGTCCAGCACGTTGAGTGCTTTTGTCGTCATTTCGTCCAGCATAGGCTGGTCGGTAAAGCCATAATCGTTAACAACTGTAGACGCGCCACGACGACCATCGATTTTATCCAAAGCAACGTTCATATTGGAATAAGAAAACAAGCCGAGCAATTTGCTTGGTGTGCCTGCGCTATCCATCGTTGTTTTGTCTGACGCATAAGTCCAACCGGCTGCTTGGAAATTGCTGATCAGGTCGCGCGTACTGTCGAGTGCGCCACTTGCTGCACCCCAGCCGGCAATAATATCGCCAGGCATGACGTAGTCGCTGCTATCGCTGCGAACTGAACCAACGGTTCCTGTAGGTAAGAACCATTTACGACCGCCACCCATTAATACAGTAAGGCCAGTGTTTCCTGCATCGTCAAGAAATTGGTCAACAATACCGGTGCCTGCGCCACGGTCTTGAGTGTGTATTGCCATAGAGGCTGGTGTAGCGTCGAATACGTCGGCCGTAGTGACGATACCCAATTTTTTGCCTTGTTTACGCGCCAGATATTCTGACAGGTATTCAACGCGCGGGTTATCGAATTTAGCGGTAGTATCATCAGGCCAAACACCTTCCTGATTATTAGCCGCTTTATTACCCGTCACATAGTTTTGCATACCCGGCGCAGAATCAGTGACGATAGAATTCAATGAGGCGGTCATGATCATCGCTGTGTTCGGGAAAGTGTCCATCGCCAATTTGGTGTTCACTTTACCTTGAG
Source organism: Methylovulum sp. (assembly GCA_030689765.1). Taxonomy (GTDB): domain Bacteria; phylum Pseudomonadota; class Gammaproteobacteria; order Methylococcales; family Methylomonadaceae; genus Methylovulum. The sequence continues at coordinate 4,736 of JAUYEP010000218.1, read as the reverse complement.
CATAGCCGTTCAGCATGATACGTGCCGCAGTGCGTTGGCTGGCGCCCATACCGTCACCCAATAAGATGATGACGTTTTTGACTGAATCGGCACCGGCTAAAGGTGTGCCGACGACTTCGAAGTTGCCTGTGGCGGTTACCGTCAAGCCATCACTTTGTGTAGCCCTAGCGGTAAAAGTATGTACGCCGATTTTACCGATGCTGAATCCACGCACAGAGGCAGCAACTGCGTTTGGTACAGTTGCGGTAAGCGCGGTTGCTGGAACTAAACTGGTCTTACTTTTTATGACGTTAATAGCCGCGCCATCAATAGACCATTCAACTTTAGTGATAGTTTGATTCGCATCTGGACGAACCGTAGCTTGTAAGTCAAACTTTTGACCAGCAATGAATCTGGCGATCATCGGTGTTGATTGGGTTCCATTAGTCGCAAATAATTGACTGGGTGGCGTCAGACGGCTGATAGTAGGCGCTGCATTGGCGCTATTTACGCCCACTGCCAGAATAGAGGCAACCGTGACGGCTACCAGAGTATTACGGTGTTTCATTGAATGTCTCCTGGTTTAAATTGACAATAAATTATGACTACTTGCAGTTAGCAACTCCGTTTGGGAACAACATCCCTAACCTGATGCGCCTGATGTAACTAGGCCCCATCAGTTATTGACCTGTGATTCTTGCAGAATGACCGTATTTTGCAAAAGTCAGGTTAATCCAGTATCAGCTGCGTATAAGACACGCGGCCATTGGCTTCTTCTTTGTTGCCTATTTTCAGTGTGCCGGTCAGTTCCCAGACGCCTGGACGAAAAGCCATCGCTTTATCAGCATCGGCAAGCGGCATGTGGACAAACAGGGTTGCGGCAGGAAGATCATCGGCCGGGCCGTCTTCTTTCTCTGCCAGGCTCACGGGCAATGGCGCCAGCATAAACAAACCCGTGCTGGGTTCTTCTTCTTTCACCATATAGCCTGTGATGCGGACACGTTTGTTGTTAAGGCCCAAGAGTTTTTCGGTGGGTTCCAAACCGCGCGGGCCCACTGGAAATTTGTAGAATTCTCTTAGCGTAATTTCAGATACCTGCTGCGCCAATGTCTGTCCGTTTTTTGCAGCAGAGGTCTTGTTGATATTTTCCTGGGTGGCTGGCCCGGCGCATGCTGCCAGAAACAGCGATAAAACCGGTATGCAGCAGATAAAACGATGATGGGGTAAAATTCTCACTAATACTCTCCGAGCTATAAACAGCGGTTAAAGATAGTGAATAAATATGTCAGCATTGTGAAAAGCATGTTCTTGCGAAGAGATGCCTCACTTTGTACCTCCCCAACTTGGGCTTTGCTATGAAACTTATGCCGCCACCCCGTGTTGAAACTTATCTGCCAGCCCAGGCATCCTCCCCTCTCTCTGTTGGACTGCCTTTATAAAAATAGCCTTGTCAGCTATCAGCTTGACAGTTTTTTTGCCCGAGTAATCGCTGTATAAAGCAACCCCTGTCGTTAAAACTGGATTAATCATTTCCGGCAACACAATCCAATCAAAAACGAGGGCTTGAAAGAGATACAAGCTGATTGTGGCGTTATGCGCAATTTACCCCTGCCCTTCTATAAAAAACCAGCTTATCTTCCGGCGCGGCAACAGATAATTAAGTTCTTCGTCCGGCCGCTCACTTAGACGTAGCGGCCGTTCAATCTTAACTGAGGATTCCTTGGCCAAGTCGATAATTAGGGCTTGGCTTCTTGGTATGCCGGGTTCATAAACCATTACTTGTGGACTTAGTGGCATCTCGGCAGTGGCCGATGCGATAACAGCACCTATGCGGTTATCAGAAAGCTGCACAATGGACCCCGGCGGAAAAACCCCCATTGCCCGCACAAAAAGCTGCAACAGTTTGTTATCAAAGAGCATCTTTTCTTTGCCCCACATCATCGACAACGCTTCGGAAGGCGACAACGCACTATAACAATCAATCGGATTGGTAACATTGTCGAAGCGGTCTGCGATAGCCACTAAGCGGGAAGCAAACGTTATTTCCTCCCCCCGAAGTTGGTCAGGAAAACCACCACCGTTAATACGCTCGTGGTGGTGAAGTATAATATCCAGCATTGCCTGGGAAAGGCCACCAGCCTCCACCGCTTTTTCATAACCGACACGGCAATGCGTCCTGTACACGGCTTCCTCAAATTTGTTGCGCTTTGGATTGCGCAAAATTGACGCATGGAATGCAATTTTTCCGATGTCATGGAGCAATGCACCTATGCCGATTGCGCGTAACGCCTCTTCGGGCAATCCCGCCTGCTTGCCCAGCAATAGCGCCAGTGTCATCACCGACAAGGCATGGGAGGCATGACCGTCGTTATGCCCTTTTTCAGTAATTAGCACGATGGCGCTGTCCGTATCTGCAAACAATGCAGCAGATGACCGTTCGCTGATATCGGAAGCTTGCCTGATAGTTTCTTTCGGCTCTGAAGCGAAGGATTTGAAGGCGCTACCGACTGACCGCGCCGCATCAATGTAATTATCTTGCGCCTTATCCAGGCGTTTGCGCATCTTGGCCATCACCATGGCGCGTTCCCGCTTTTCAGAGATCATCTTCGCTTTTAATGTGGCTAGTTGCGCCTGTTCATCATCGCCAGATTGATTTGTTGGTGCAGGAACTTGTTGTTTCGGTAGAGGCGGTACTTTGCTACGGTTAACATCACAAAACAGATGCGGTAAATTCATAGCCGCAATTTCTCGCGCCTGCTCCTCGCTCTTGATAACAAAAGAGTTAAAAATAAAGCCATGTTCCAGCCAAGACGTGGGTAACCGGACATGCACACCGGGACGCAGCTGCGAAGCATCAATGCTGATTTCGCTTTCTCTTGGCTTGGGAGCCTGATCGGTTTTGGACAAGCATCACTCCTGTGTTGGTCTTGTACAGGCGTTGCAATGCAACGTCCCTACGCTTGCGTGTTCGAGGCGCACACTAAACATGAAAACGCTGTAAGCCGCAACTCACAAAATATTGGCATAATCCTGTTCTAATTGCCTAAAATTCAATGACGTCATAAAACGGCTGAAGCTCATCCATGCCGACAGCCCCATTAAATCTTTAAACTGCGGCGGCAGAAACCGTGGCGGTATGACGGTGCCTTCTTCGACCAAATCAACCAGCACCTTCATATCTTCAATCATCGTCTTGCCGCAAAACAGCAAGGGGATACGATCCGGTTTACCTTTATTGACGGCTAGGCGCATAAAGTTATAGGTCAGCACAAAGCCTTTAATATAGGTCAAATCTTTAGTAAATGGCATGCCATTGGAACAGCTACCCCTGAAAACACGGCTGCTAAACGTATAACTTTCTTCGTCGTCCAGCCCTTTCGCTTTAAAAAAAGCAAATATGTCCATAAAATCAGCCCCTTCTTCAGCCAACGTAATGGCACGCACACGATTGATCAAACGCATCAAACGGTCTGGCGTGGAACTGAATGTCAATATTTCCATCAGCACCGCCAAACCTTCCTGGGTAACCGTCGCAGAAGGCGGCCCTTTACCCAAAAACGTACAATAAGGTTGCGCCATGCCATTGAGCGTAGTGCCCAAATGTACCCAGATTTCATGAACTTCAAGCACCCGCAGGTCACGCATATTAAACAAAGCGTCGGCCCGCAATTTAACGTAATCGGTGCCCGCTGCGGCATCCGAAACAATACCGTCGCTAATCATCGCCCGCAAACCGTCACCGGGGAAAACCTGTTCAATTTTTTCGTTAAGGATGGCCACCGCATCGGTTGCATTGATCGTTTTGGGCTCTTCGCTTAAAAAATCCAATTGCAATAACTGCGAAAGCGTACCTTCCATCATGCTGCCCAGCTCTGCAATCGTCGGGTCGCCGACATGAAAAACATCCTGCGAAGAACCGTACAGCTCTTGGGAAATATTGGAAAATGTCGACGTGCCTCTGGCTTCCAGCATGTAAACAACGTCCTGATATTCGCGGCACATCCGGCGCATGATAACGCTAAGCGGATTTAGCTGACCGAGCTTGCGCACCAAATCACGCTCAATCTGATGGAATTCATCCTTTTTTTCAGAGGGGTCAAAACCTAAAGGACGTTGCAAATAATAATTCGCATCAATTGCCGGCAGGCTTTGGCATCCCCCGTTTAAAAACGCCTGTTTAATGCTGTCATCCCATTTTATGGCATCCAGAATACGGATAGGTTGTTGAGCTTTCACAATACGGTCTGAAAGCAATTTGACTTCGGTTAGATAAGTTGACATTTCAAGCATTTTATAATCCATGCACGCCATTCATTGGGGGAGATATTTATCAAGGACATGCAGATCTGACGTATTGCGGCCTTGGCATTCAGTATATGTTTCAATCCACAGCCGACCTCATCTGTCAGATGACAAAGCCACACCCGCGAGGGGCATCCCCATTGCATTACCCGCCTTGCCAGGCGGATGCAATGTGACCGGCAGATAGAGGCCGGTGGATTGCCCCCCGTGTACCCGCAAGGGGCATCCCCATGACTGCAAGGCTGCTACCGCAGCCAGCAGCCCTATGAAACGGGGGGTTACCGCAAAGGATAACGATGCCGGCGCATCATTGTCAAACACAGAAATCCCCCTGAAGGGCATAAGTATCTACACAAGTTTATTTATTAAAAATCATAGTGTTAAATAAATAATCACGTTATTTCATACAGATAACTGCTGTTTCAAGCCAGATTTCGTGATAGAACAACCTAAAA
>JAUYEP010000216.1 GCA_030689765.1 Methylovulum sp. | reverse complement strand
TTTTAGGTTTTTCTATCACAAAATCTGGCTTGAAACAGCAGTTATCTGTATGAAATAACGTGATTATTTATTTAACACTATGATTTTTAATAAATAAACTTGTGTAGATACTTATGGGGGCAGAGGGGGATTTATCTAATAGAAAATCTCCCCTAACCCCTCTTTTTCAAAGAGGGGGACTGAATGGTTACCCTAAAGCTAACTATTTACTTCTAAACCATCCTGCAACAACAGCTCAATCTTACGTAAATTAGTATCCCAATTATAATGTTCCAATACGCATGCACGTCCACTTTGAACATTTTGCCCTATAGTCCCAGCTAATAACGCCAGAGCACCTTCAATCAACTGTTTCTCATCATCTGCGGTTAAAGGTAAAAATCCAGGATAGTTATGAATACCTAGCAAAGCATTGCTCGTTGCCAAAATAGGCTTTTCCATTGCCATAGCCTCCAACACCTTATTCTGAATACCTCGCGCTAAACGTAATGGCACTACCGAAAACTCCGCATGCGCAATATAAGGGCGCATATCGGGCACACCGCCCGTCACAAAAACGCCTGAAATGTTTTCTAAGGTTTTAACCTCATCTGAAGGGTTCATCCCGACAATATAAAAACAAGCATTATTAACTTGAGCCCTAACCTTAGGAAAAATTTTCTTAGCAAACCACACTGCCGCATTAATATTCGGCCAATAATCCATTGCCCCCGTAAATACTAAAACACGATCACTAACACGATAAGGATTTTCATAATCCAAAGCAGGGTCAAAAAAAGCGCTGTCCACCCCCTGAACACGATGAACAACTTTGTCTGCCACGCTAGGCACTAAGGATTTAAAAAACTCAGCTTCGTCTTTTGACACAAACACCGTTGCATCAAACTCCTCTGCCATTGCAGATTCAAAAGCCAACAAGCGTTCTGCCTCTCTCCGATAAATCCAACTCATAGGCCAACGGTGACCCTTAGCGTATGATCGCCACTTATCCGAATCCACATCTTCAAGATCCAAAACGGTTCTAATTTCAGGGGCGATTTTACCCGTAACGTATTGCGCCATGACGCCCGAGAAAATCAAGACAGAATCAATAGATTCCAATTTTAGGACATCATCGACCCACGTCTGCATTTTTTGACTTCTATAATAAGGCAAAGACAATGGCTCTCCAGTCAATAAACCACGCACACTAAATATTTTCGCAGCTTTAGAATTCAACCCCAAAATGCAAGACTCTTTGCAAAAACTTTTTACGTATCCGACATGTTGCCAATCAGCTTTATCGTCAACAAAACAAGCTAAATATATCGGATAACGTTTGGACAAATACTTAAGTAAATTGAAAGAAGTGATTTTATCCCCTTTATTAGGGGGGTATGGCAATCTATGAACTAAAAAAAGGATCGAATTCATGTTCAACACTCAAAAAGCCTTAAAGATATAATCAAAAATAGCGGATAAATTATCAAAAGTCCCGTCAGCCTGCTTACTATCCGCTTCTGCTATCAGCTTGCCCGTTTTAACAAAAAAACACCGCCCAACCCCCGCCGCTTTTCCGGCCTGGATATCACTTAATTTATCACCAACTAGAATTGAATGCCCAAGATCAATATCATGGTCACTAGCCGCCTGCATCAACATCCCAGGTTCTGGTTTTCTACACTGGCATGCTTGGAAATATTGCCCTAAGCCATGCTTGGCATGATGCGGGCAGTAATACACGGCCGTTATAAAAACGCCCCGCCGCTTAAACTCAGCAAGCATCCAATCATTCAAGATAGAAAAATCGTGTTCCGTATAATACCCACGGCCAATACCTGCTTGATTGGTAATGATAATAATTTTATAGCCCGCTTTTACGAAGGACTTACAGGCATCAAAAACACCATCAATAAAAATAAAATCATCAATACGATGAACGTAATTTTTATCCTGATTAATCACACCATCGCGATCTAAAAATACTGATTTATTTTTTATCGGAGCCACTTACAAAACCCATTAAAGCGAATTGGATCAATTCCCTACAGCTAAAGCTACATAAGATCGCACTTTAGGGGCTTCCAGTATTATTTCTCAAAAACGCTTCAAACATAAATAATGACCATATCGGCGAACTGTAATCACGCAAGCCGCTTTCATGCTGGCTGACCATCTGCCGTAAGAATCCCTGATCGAACAAACCACATTGCATCATGGTTTCACCTAACAGGGCTTCCCGCACCTTGTGTTTTAATGGGCCTTTAAACCAGGCATTCAACGGCACAGAAAAACCCATCTTGGGTCGGTACAAAATATCGTCCGGCAAGTAATTTTCCAAGGATTTTTTAAAGATATATTTGCCCTCACCGCCTTTAAGCTTCATTTCAGGTTGCAGTCCAGCCATCCATTCCACCAGCTTGTGATCCAGTAGCGGCACCCTTACTTCTAAAGCATGAGCCATGCTGGCGCGGTCTACTTTGGTCAGAATATCGCCAGGTAGATAGGTTTTTATATCCAGGTATTGTACAAGCGACAAGGGGCTATCTGTCGGCGCTTTATCGACATACCTTCTGAACACATCTACCGCTTGATAGCCTTGTAAGTCACGCTTCAACTGATTGCTGAACAGGTTGTCACGCAATTTATCCGAAAGCATGGAGACACTGTGAAAATAACCTTCCATTGAATCACGTGAAATGGATTCAAAGGTTGATTTGGCCCGAAATATTTTTGGCGCCCAATCCGCTTTGGGATAAACCCGTCCCAACAAACCAAATGCCGGTTTTCTGATACTGGCGGGCAACCATGAACGCATCTGCTCTTCATAAGTATGCCAGCGATGTCGCCGGTAGCCAGCCAAATTTTCATCGCCGCCATCGCCTGACAAAACCACCGTCACCTGTTTTTTTGCCAGCTCGCAAACCCTGTAAGTCGGTAACGCCGAGCTATCGGCATAAGGTTCATCATAAAGGCCAACCAATCGGTCGATCAGGCTGAAATCATCCGAATCCACTTGGCTTAAGCGATGCGCTGTGTGATAGCGTTCCGCCACTTTGGCTGCAAATTGCGATTCGTTAAAGGCTGGATCGCCAAAAGATATCGAACAGGTGTTAACAGGTGCTGTGGATAATCCCGCCATCATGGCGACAATAGCACTTGAATCTACGCCGCCCGATAAAAATGCGCCCAAGGGCACATCGGCCACCATACGGATTTTGACCGCTTCGCGCAGGCGTTCGATGAGTTCTGCTGCGGTTGTCTGTTCATCTTGCGGTGGTCTGGGGGAAAAATTGACATCCCAATATTGGCGGGGCTGATAGCTTTTACTGCCGCGTTTTATGGTTAAGCAATAACCCGGCTCCAGTTTATGGACATTTTTATAGATGGTTTTCGGGTCAGGCACATAGCCGAAACCGAAATAATCTTCAATGGCCGTCGGATCCAGTTCTTTAGGCAGGTCGGGATGTTCCTGGAGGGATTTTAATTCCGAACCGAAAACAAATTGTCCGTTTGCCAGTTCCGCATAGTAAAGCGGCTTAACACCGAGCCGGTCGCGGGCCAAAAATAAAGTCTGCCGGTCGCGATCCCAAATACCAAAAGCAAACATGCCGCGAAGTTTATCGACACAAAATTCGCCCCACGCCTGCCAGCCATATAAGATAACTTCGGTATCGCAGTGAGTATCGAAGATATAACCCAGTGTTTCCAATTCTTTTCGAAGTTCCTGGAAATTGTAAACTTCCCCGTTATAGGTCAAAACGGCATTTTTATCACGACTGAGCATCGGCTGCTGACCGCTGGTCAGATCGATAATCGATAGCCGACGGTGCCCAAAGCCCAAGCCTGCCTCAATATGCAAACCTCCTTCATCTGGACCACGATGGAACTGGGTTTCGTTCATGCGGGACAGCAAATCACGATTGATCTCCCGTTTTTCTCTTATATCGAAGATGCCGACAATTCCGCACATAACTTTTTCCTGCTTTGAAAAATGAATTACAAGCTTTTACATCGCCCTATCAAGTAAAAAGCTATAAGCCAGTTATAACAATAAGTTACGTGCAACTAATAAGAAGCTGCACAAAAGTCAAACCGCTTGTCCTTTTACATTACATAAAGCCAAGGGCCGATGTCCATTTGCTACAAACCGGGTTTTGCTTTAGCAAAATCACGATTGTCATATGAAGTATTGAAGATAAAACTTACCCTTTGTATAACGGATTAATGTAATCAGTTATTGTTTTCAAGGCTTACCCCAAATCTTTCGACAACCAAGGCCCAATCATCTGGCTTATAGGCAATGGCAAACGCTTCCATGCGGCTATGAATAATCTGTACTTAGGATTAAGCGGGTTAATATCTGGTAGTGAGCCGGCTTTGACTAAATGGAACTCATAAAATAACGGTTCCGGATTAAAACCCCAATTCTTTTTAAAACTGTAAGAGCCGGTGCCTATTTTGCTGCGTCCGTAGTCGAATATTTTTACCCCTTTTTCTACCGCGCGGCGCATCACTTCCCAATACATGAAATCATTACCCTTCACATTACGCGCCAAATCAGTTCCGCCGCCATAATAAGGCAGCACTTCATCCTTATAATAAAAATTCATCACACTGGCAACCAATTGGCCGTTAAGCTCAATGCTTAACACCTCGCATTGATCTCCAAACACGTCTTTAAGAATCTGAAAATATTTTTTCGGGAACACTGGGGTTCCAAGATTCCTAACGCTTTCGGAATAAGCCTGATGAAATCTATCGACACCCTCGTCTATAGCGCTGGTTAAACCCGCTTCAATGCCTTTTCTCACCATGGCGCGTTGCTTTCTGGGAATGGCAAGCATGTTTTTTTCTACATCTGCGTCCAGCTTTTTTCTAAAGGTCACATACAGTTCTTTATAAGGCCGCTCGGGCGTTTTCTGTATCCTGTTTCTCATTTCCAGGCAATCGACGCCTAACTCTTCAGCCAATCGACAGGCCTCTTTATCCAGTTCTAAAATAGTAAACTCATCATTTGCCACAATACCGCCGTAAACACAAAATGCGGTTGAAACCAGTGTATTGCCAAATAATAAACTTTTAACATGTACTAAGGGTAAGATCCCCGTAATTTCCCCATTATTTTCAACGTAGAGAAAATATGTTTTATGACCAAACGCCCTTTCAATAACTTCTTTCCAGCCCGATTGATGGAAAAAAGTGGCTTCTGAAGACATCTGAACAAAGCTGTCCCAACGTGCATAATTTGATTTATCCAATGTTTTAATCATGCTTCTTGTACCTATTGTTTTTTGCTTCCATTACCAAATTACCCGTAGTAAGCATAATTTACATTTCACGAATTACTCAGAAATACATTTTCCATAGTATCCCACACGAAATCCGTCAAAAGTCTCTTTATTCTACTTTCCATTCGATGCAGATTTAGATAGTGCCGGGTTTGCGTTTTTAAACTCAAACCTGATTGCCGAGGTTGTTCAGGATCTATTTCCCAAGGATGAAAATAAAAAATACCCGCCTGGTTCTCTTTATTGTTTACCCGGTTAAATGCCCATTTCGAAAAGGCATAAGGATAAAATCTGAAAAAACCGCCGCCACCACAAGGTAGGTTATTACTTCCAAACTTCACTGTAGTAATTGGAATTTCCTTAAAATCCTGGTTATCTATCGGCTCGTACATAAATCTCGGAGCATCCGGCATTCCATATAAGTCATGTTTCACAGGATAAATACTGGAGCTATATTTAAAACCTTCTTCTTGCAAAATATCCAGCGCCCATAGGTTTTTTGCACCTATTGAATAGCTAGCAGCCCGGTATCCCTTAACTTCCTTGCCACCCAACGCTTCCAGTATTTTTTTTGTTTTGGAAACGTCTTCACGAAACTGGGCCGGTGTCTGTTCCGTTACTCTTATATGTTCATATCCATGACATGCCAGCTCATGTCCATCTTTTACAATCCGCCGTACTAAATCAGGATACCGTTCAGCCACCCAGCCCAAGGTGAAAAAAGTGGCTTTTATATCACTGGCTTCAAAAATATCAAGTATCCGTTGCGTATTTCTCTCGACTCTGTGCGGCAGGATGTCCCATTGCGATTTTGCAATATATAGTTCAAATGCAGAAACCTGGAAATAATCTTCTACATCGACAGTCATGGCATTTTTTTGGGTTATTTTTGATTTTGACATGATTTTTGTAGCTTAAATTATAAGTAGGGCCTTTATGTCCGCGAACGATTCGCGATTATCTAACACAGGTTCAAACCGTTACATAATATTGGCGTGTGCTCGCCATGCGAACCTGATCCCGCACCTAAACCTATATCTGGCTAGGGGATGCCCAGTTGCTGGGAAAATGAAACTTTCATTTCTTGATCGCAATGCTGACCGGTATGAGCCAAATAGGGCGTAACGCATTTCTTTAATGTTATTAATCCGTTGGTATTGGAGCCATCTTCATAAGATTTGCTCTTGCAACTACTACACAAACAATTGTTTTTTGTTCTTTACCTGTCCACGAACCCTGAATCTTCGTTATATATGTTATCCATATCCAGCTGGATTAAGACAGCTTTGCGCAATAATGACCGCTCTTTATTCAGGGTATTTTGCAAACTGACAACACTTTTTTCCAATGCAGCAATACGTTGTTCCAATGATCCATTGGAATCAATTGTCGGGGTCGCTGAACCTGAAAATACTTCGTGAAATTCATCGGTCACAATTGATGACTCTTCTTCAATTTCAGCAATTACTTTTGTAACTGCATTTAAATTAATTAGCATCAATTCTTCAAGATAACCAAATAGTAAGACTCTGTCACACAAAGTATTTATTCTTCTTGGTATGCCTTGTGTGTAATTGCAAATACCTTTAAAAACATCCCCAACAAATTGCGGTGTCTGTCTCCAACCCGCTTTTTCTAAACGATATAGAATATAATTTTTAGTTTCTTCTTCATTTAATGGCTTTAATTGATAGGTTGCTACTATGCGCTGCCTTAGTTGCTCCATTTCTGGCAAAGATAATGTTTCACTTAATTCCGGCTGGCCTACCAGAAATATCTGAAACAGAGATTTTCCAGCCAATTCAAAATTAGTAAGTATCCGCAACTCTTCTAATGAATCTTTTAGGAGACTTTGGGCCTCATCAACTATCATTAGCACCCGCTTACCTTCCTTGGCCTGCTGCATAAAAAAAAGATGGATCCTAGTTAGCAATGTCGATTTATCTGCACCATCACAAGGAAGCCCAAAAGTTGCTAAGATAATTTTTAACAGGTCGCCAGCACCAACTTTCGAGGTGACCATAACACCGATAGTGATATTGTCGTCATTTAAACTTTTAACCAGTTCTTTAACGAGCATAGTTTTACCGGTACCCGGTTTGCCGGTGACAACAACAAACCCTTCTCCCTGCATTAACCCATAATGCATATAGTCTAATGCTCTTCTATGTTCCTCACTATTAAAAAAGAAATCGGTATCGGCATTTAGCTTAAAAGGTTTTTTATTTAAATTATAGAAACTATCATACATAGTTAATATCTCATAAATAAACTGGCTGTTGCTCGGTTTTCCAGATAATCATTGGTATTGATATTGTTGCCTGAAACTTGATTCACATGCCGAAATTCAAGCCTGCCATTCAGTTGATTTGTAATTGATCGGTTTAGGCCTATTGCAAGGTCAAAGCGATGATTGTTTGAGTCAGCAGCTAATAACGAAGTGGCGACACCGTCGGTTTGCTGCCATCCAGGGCGTAAATAAGCACTCGTTCTACTTGCAAACCGCCAATTCCATGTGGCATTTATCCCCCTCACTTTTTGATTGCTCCCACTGAGCTGAAATACCCTATCTTCATTATAAGCATTAGCGCCTATAGTGCTTTTGCCTGTATTGTAGGAAACAGAAAAATTCCAATTTTTTCTAGTAATCACTTCGTCAGTTAATGTCGGCAAATTAATTGCGCGTTGCACGGCTTCATTTGTAACAGGATCAATGATGGCATTACCGAATGAATCTTGGACGGTAAAAATCTGTTGCTGCAATAACAGTTCCTGTACCGTCGTAGTGTCATTATCATGGGTCAATGACCATGTTGATTGTCTTGTTTTATAATTTAGCGCGGTTTGCCAGGTTTCCCCTGAATTTAACCCGATAGAATTTTTTCTGAAGGTTGTAACCCAGTTTAGCCGTTGCATAGGTGAAATGGCGACAGTCACATAGCTATTATTACCACCACCAACTTCAATACTGTAATATTGACTGGGTTTCCATTGCCCACCAAAAGTATAGCTAATACCATTTTTGTTAGTATTTGTCGCAGACTGGAAACTGTTTTTACTATAGCCTCCCCGAACAAAGACATTGAAATGTGTATTCAAATAAGTCCTGACTATAGCATCTGAATTTTGAAATTTTACATTGTTGCCATCCAATCTATAATTTTCAGTATTATTGTGGGATAAGCTCCATTTAACTCGCTGAAACTCAATCCCACTGTTTAACTGAATTATTTCCGCAAGATTTACGGTGTCTGAAATTGTATTCAATGATGAACTGGAGCTATTGTTTGAAGATGATCCAGCATCTGTTGTCACCGTATCGAAATTAAGCCGAAGATTGCCATTGGCATAATTTCCGAAATGAGGCGTCCAATACGGCGACATACCAAAAGTGGAAACATTGGTGCTATTCCCAGATCCCGATATATTATCATTAGCTATGCGGCTAATATTGATATTTTGCTGACTAAGCGAACTATGCGAATCCAAAAATAATCTGTTCGGGATAAATGTATTATGTGAATTGTACTGTAGCTGATTCGCTGTCTTGATAGCATCATTTCCACCTGCATTATATAAATTTTGCATTTTATAATTTAAATTCAGGGTAGATCGTGCTGAACGTCCATTAACTGAAACGCTTGGGCTCACTTCAGTAACAAACGCTCCCTCTTCATTTCCTGATTGCGACAGATTAATATTGTCAGAATAAATTTCTTGAGTAGAAACAGAGGGTCTTATTGTTACATCAAATGCATATACCTGCCCGTGATAACTAAGCAGATAAACAATACTTACACACCTAATGGACAAAAAAAATCCATCAAATACCCGCTTATTTACGAAAATAACATCAATGCCCATACAGCCCATATCCATAATAGCTTGCGTCTTCATTCTTTTGCGTTTTATTAAGCAGTAGTAAAACGACATCACAAAACACTAGCTTATTTACTGAGGCCATTATCATGCTTTGCGGTGTTTTTTCGGCTTCCACTACTAATACTACCTGTCCAACCAAACCCGCCAAAACCTCACCCTGAGTGGCCGCCAGCAATGGTGGGGAATCAAAGATAACCATTCTGTCCGGGTATCTATTGCTCAACTCCTGTGCCAATTGGATCATTCTATTACTCGTTAATAACTCAGTAGAATGTTTATGTAGTTTGCCTGAAGGAATTATGTTAAGCCCGGGCATATTCGTTTTTAACACGATGTCTGAAAACTTAACATTCTGTCCTTCCAGATACTCAATCAATCCTGGCGTTGACTTAATTCCCAAAACACTTGAAATGGATGGGCGTGCAACATCAGCATCAATCAGCAAAACTTTTTTATCCCGTTCATTAGCGATACTTAAAGCGAGATTAATGGCTGTAAATGTTTTCCCTTCTCCAGGAATACTGCTGGTTACCAAAATCAGATTGGAGCGATTAATGCCAACACTCCCAACCCCAAAAGCATTATTAATTAATGGCCTTTTAATGTTTCGGTATTCTTCTATTGCTTGCGAATCTGTATTACTGGCAGGCGTCACAAATCCTAATTCTGCCAATTTATCCCAATTTATATTTTCAATTTCTTTCGTATTATGCAGCGGCTTTTCTTTTTCGGTAACACCTAATAACATGCCTTTAGGCATTGGGGTATCTAACGAAGAATTATCCAATCCGCTTACACTTTTTTCAATTTCATTGGGAAAACCAATCGGCCCACCTGATTTGTGCCTTTCATCTTTGGCTTTATTTAAAGCTCTTTCAATGATGCTCATCTATTTCTCTATTGAGTCAACTTAAATAATCCGCTGCAATAAGCCAGCAATATTAGTAAAATTCATCTCCAAAATTTCAACAGCCATAAATCCCAGATAAATAAACACAAGCCCAATTGCTGCACAAAAAAATCGGACGATTTCTTTTTTATTTTTAGCTATTTCGATAGGGTTATTTTTCATTGAAACCCCACCTAAAATTGGAAGTCCAGTGATCTGGCCAAGTTGCCCAGTTGACATAATAGTCGGCTTTATCAAATATAATAATAATGCTATACAAAACCCCAAAGCCACACCTACTACAAGCAGTCCAGTGTAAAAATACACCCTTTTAGGGGATGAGGGTTTTAATGGGACATTAGGGGCGTCTGCGATTTTAAATTTGAGGGCCTCAGCCTGATCATCAACTTTCTCAGACATGCTCGCTTGTTCCCTACTTTCAAGTAACTGCTCATAGTTCTTTTTTATGGCATCATAATCCCTGTTTATGTTTTGCAGATCAGTCTCGATTGTTAGCCTGGAGTTTAACTCATTTTTTATTCTATCAACACGCAGCTTCAATTGTTCTACCCGTGCCCTCTGGCTGGCAACTTCAGCTTCAGCCTCATTAAGTGCAACTTTTATTGTTTGAATATAGGGGTTCGCCATCACACTGGGGGTAACAAGATTATCTTTTGCCAAAGAATTCTCTTTGCTTTGATGTTTGCTTTTTTCTAACTCAATCACTTTATTAATAGATACAACTTCTGGGTGATTTTCTGTATATCTTATTAACAGTTCT
>JAUYEP010000212.1 GCA_030689765.1 Methylovulum sp. | reverse complement strand
ATGATTTAGCTTTTTTGTCCGTGTTGATTTAAGCTTCGGTGCGTTACCCTGCCTAACATGGCGGTCAAAGGGACGCGCCGACCTGGTGCGGTTTTGAAGTTTTGTGTGTTTCAAGGTTCAGTGGCTTCGTTAATCTTCTGTGATCGGCGCGCCCCTTACCTTTACGTTAGGCAATTCAACCCTTACATCTGTTAGTGCCGTCTTTATTGGCTTTCAGGGCATCGTCTGGTTTCTTAAGTTGGGCGGTTTGGTTGGGCGTTTTAAGGCTTGAGGTGTAGCAGGGTTTGGCGGCTTAAATCCAGCTTGCTTGGTTCGCTTCAGGTTTGCGGGTAACGGATGGTTCCGTGGCACGGTTTCAGGTTTTTAGTTTGGGCGGTGTCGGTTTAGTTTGGCGCGAAGCTTTAGGTTCTGCGCTCTTCTTTACAGCCTAACCCGTCATTCAAGCGGGACGCCTAGCGGCGCCCCTTAATTAAAACGTTAGGGGTTCAGGGTCAAGGTTTTAGGTTCGGTTTGCCTGCGTCGGCTTCATTGGTTGCCGGGGGTTTTTATAGACTAAGCTTCCGTTTCCAACTGTGGCATCGGTGGTGGTTGCCGCACCCAACACCTGCGTGGCGGCCATGTGTTTGCCCGGTGTGCGGAAGGCCTTAAGGTGTGCTAACCGGGCTTGGGGTTGCCGCACACGGGGCAAGCCGCTGGCCTTGTGGGGCTTCGGGGTGGTGGCCGTAAATCCTTATTGCTCTTAAGCACGGGTTAAAACCCAACCATCACAGTTGGTTGGCTACTGCTACATCGGGGCAAAGCCAAGCGTCTTGCTTAGGTGGTTGTTGGGCTTTGGCGGGCATTCCGGGTCTAACAATCCAGTCAAAGGGATTTAGGGTTCCGCCGCCCGTTGGCGGTTTTGAAGTTTGGTTTTTTTCAAGGTTCGCGGCTTCGCTTAAGTCCTCAGAGGCGGCGCGCCCCTTACCGTAACGTTAGGCTTCCCCTTCAGTACAACGAATTTCTGGAAATCAGATTTTATTTGGTTTGCTTTTAATATAGTCATAGAGGGTTTTCTGTATAAGAAAACTGCTAAAATAAACCCATAATAGGTGGTTTTTGAAAATCAAAGGAATAATCATGAAACTAGATAAAATTATAATTGAGAACTTTCGCGGTTACAAAGAACGAACGGAATTTGTTATAGAAGAAACACTAACAGGGCTAATAGGCAAAAATGATGTAGGTAAATCTACTGTTTTAGAAGCACTAGAAATATTTTTTAACAACGAGCAAATTAAAATTGAATCAAATGATAAAAATGTTTTTTCTGATGGCAAGGATATTAAAATTTCTTGTATTTTTTCATCGCTACCGACAAACCCGATAATTGACAGTACATCTGAAACAACCTTAAGTGCAGAATTTTTATTAAATGAAGAAAATAAGTTAGAGATTGAAAAAATATTTGATACCACCAAGAAAACTCCATCAGAAACAATTTTTCTCGTTGCGAACCACCCAAACAATAACGGACTTTCAGACCTTCATTTAGTCAAGCAAGCTGAATTGAAGAAACGCATTAAGGAACGAAAAATTGATGAATCAACCATTCAGGATATGCGGTCAAACGTTTATCTTCGGCAAGCCTTATATGCCTCAGAACCATTGCAATTTTCCTTGACTAGAATCCCCGTCAATAAAGAAGATGCTAAAGCAATATGGGAGTCTTTAGAGAGATATTTACCCATATACGCACTTTTCAAATCTGATCGAGGAAGTAACGATCAAGATTCTGAAGTCCAAGACCCAATGAAATTAGCGGTAACTCAGGCTTTAGCTGAGGTGCAAGAAGAACTGGAGCAAATTAAACAAAAAGTAAAAGAAAAAGCGGTTGATGTGGCGCAACGTACTCTCGAAAAACTGAGGGAAATGGATGATAAGTTAGCTGATGATTTAATCCCAGATTTCACCAAAGAACCAGAGTGGAAAAATTTATTTAAGTTGAATCTAGCAAGTGAGCAGGGTATTCCGCTAAATAAAAGAGGTAGCGGTGTTCGCCGTCTTATTTTGCTAAATTTCTTTAGAGCCGAAGCTGAAAGAAAATCTAAAGATGAACAAACCCAACACATCATTTATGCAATTGAAGAACCAGAAACAGCCCAACACCCTAGTAATCAAGAAATGTTGGTTAAAGCACTATTGCAATTAGCGGACAGACCGACTTGTCAGGTTTTACTGACTACTCATGTACCCGCTTTAGCAAGCCTTTTGCCACTTCAAAGTGTTAGATTCATAGATAAAGACATTGAAAAAAATCAAACTACTGTATTTTGTGGTAGCGAAGAGACTTATCGAAAAGTAGTGTCCAGTTTAGGGATATTGCCAGACGAGTCACTGGCAACGGCAACTGCATTGGTGATGGTTGAGGGATATGCAGATGTTATTTTTCTAAACCATCTAACTCAGTCTTTAAAAGAAGCTGGACATATTGAATCAAGTTTACAAGACAAGAATATTATCCCCATAATATCGGGCGGTTGTGGTAATTTGAAGCATTGGGTCAACCTTAACATTATTAAACAATTAAATAGACCTTGGGCTGTATTCTTGGATTCTGATAATTATGGCAATGACAATAATCAAGAGTACACAAAAAAATTATCAGAAATAGAAAGTTATCGAAAGGATGGTATTTATTGTCATCTAACTAAAAAAAGAGAAGCTGAAAATTATTTATGCCGTGATGTAATAAAACGTAAAAAAAATGTTGATGTTACATTTACGAATTATTGTGATGTAAAAGATATAGTGAATAAGGCGACTTATATTGCCAAGAATAAAGTCCTTGAAAACATTTGGCGTTGTATGGCAGCAGAAGATATATTAAAAAATGATGTTTATGTAGATAAAGACGGAGAAAGTCAAAATGAACTATTAGAAGTAGCTAAAGTATTAATTGCTCTGTCATAACTTGAAGAGTAAAAAATCATAATGCTTTTTGATACCCCTACTTATTTTAACCATCAATTCCCTACGCCGCAGTATTTAGGCGCGAAGCACACTCATTTAGCATGGATAAATCGGTTTATTCCTAATCAAGTAACAACCGCGCTTGATGCTTTCGCAGGTTCACAGTCAATAGCTTTTCTTTTTAAACAATTAGGATTTAAAACGATCACTAATGATTTTTTGAGTTTCAATAATCAAATCGGTTTAGCACTTATTGAAAATAATACTATTCAATTAACAGATGATGACGTTAATTTGCTTTTTTCATCCGCCAAAAACAAAAAAGATTTTCAATTAATTGAAAACACATTTACTAATATTTTTTTTCAACAAAATGAAGCAGAATTTTTAGATAATTTGAGAGCTAACATTCCCCTATTAAAAAATCGCTATAAACAAGCCTTGGCTTATACAATCATCAATCGTAGTATGACAAGAAAAATAACAATGGGACATTTTGGACATACGCAAGCATTACAGTATGCCAGTAATCCTGAGCGGATTAAGCGCAATCGCAGTTTAATAAGACCGCTAAAAGCTATTTTTGAAGACTTATTATCCGAATATAACCATGCTGTTTTTGATAACCAACAAGACAATCGTAGTTATCACAAAAACATTTTAGAGTTACTGCCAATACTGGAAAAAATTGACTTGGCTTATTTTGACCCACCTTATTGTGATAGCCACGCCGATTATCAAAGCTTTTACCATTTGCTTGAAACCTTTACCGAATATTGGCAAGACAAACAGTTTATTAATGGCATTAAACGCTATGAACCGCAACGGTTTAGTGGTTTTGATAAAAAAAGAGAAGTTATCGCTTCGTTTGAAAAATTGTTCGAGCTTGCCGAAGATATACCGCATTGGCTAATCAGCTATAACAATCGTAGTTATCCTTGTGTAGAAGAATTTGAAAAAATACTTTCAAAGCACAGACAGGTTAAGATTGAAGAAAAAACTTATGCTAATGGCAGAGGTGGAAAAGGTAGTGTCGCGGGAAGCAAAGAAATTTTATTTATTTGTCAGCCGAAGAAAAAACATTTTTTATCTGTAATTGGACAAGGATAATAGGAGGATGAAAGATTTTAATTATTGGAAGAAGCGTTATGAAAGCGAACAACTTGAAGAATTCAGTACAAATAATATTGGGTTTTTATGGTTAAAAACAAAATCCATTAGTCGCAAGGAACTCATTGCCGAATTTGTTAGCGATAACAATATCTCTCTTAAAGAAACGGCATTAGGCAAACAATTTGTGGAATTATTTACTTGGCTTTGTAACGATATTGAAAATTCTCATGAACTTTTAAACGATTACATCAACACAAAAAACAAACAGCAAGTTGCCGCACTTAATATTAATCGGTTAGTTTCTGAGCTTTACAAGCTCAAAAATTTTGACTGGGGTGGCGACTATCGAAATTCGTTAGATAAATATTTGATAAGTCGTTATGTGAAAGTCCACCAATCTTACGATACCCTGATTTCAAAATTTGAAAGTGAAATAAATATTGCCGTTCAAGGTTATGTTTTAAATAGTTGGTATAACCATTGGAGTAGTATTTTAATTGAATTCATTTTTAAATCTCACCCATTAGTTTTACCAACCGTCGGACAAATAAAAAGTGTTGATTTCTTCATCAATTCTATTCCATTTGATTTAAAAGTGACTTACCTTCCTGCTGAATATATAAAATTAAAGCGTAAAGAAATAGGGTTACCAGTTGAATTAACATTTTTAAAAAACAAAGCAGTAGAAGCAGGTATTTGTTTTAATAAAAAATCAAAGGATGCCGATATTTATCATGAAATTACTGAACGGATGAATGATAGAAATGATGAGTTCTGTCATTCTGTTTTAGCGACATTGAAA
Organism: Methylovulum sp.; assembly: GCA_030689765.1. Lineage (GTDB taxonomy): Bacteria > Pseudomonadota > Gammaproteobacteria > Methylococcales > Methylomonadaceae > Methylovulum. Next base: position 596 of record JAUYEP010000212.1, on the reverse strand, counting down.
AACGAAAAATTACAAATTCTTAAGGATGCACAGAGTAATCCCAGAATGCTTGCAACATGGCTGTATGAAAACCAAGGTGAAATGCGTTTTGGTTCTGAAAACAGATTATTCCTTGTGCTTGTTGATTCAGATGGTTTTAATAGCTCTTGGAAATTGAAGCGAAATCTTGACCTGCTAGAACCGACAATTACGAAATATCTCGATAACTTCAAAAGCAAAAAAATGGAAGATTTGAAAGTCACTTTTGGTTACAAAGGAAAACCGCAAGTTTTTACTGCGTTGGCAGATGTAATTTTTGTAGTCAGGTAGGGTGAACAAGCTTTTTTGACCACCGTTTACAACACCCAGGCCTAAAGCTGTAATAAACGGAGTTGGTTGTTACACAAATTTTTCTACGCTGCCTTGGTTTTGTTTCGTTGGTAAAGTCCGGCCATCGTTGGGCTTGGTGTTGCCCGCACATCAGGGCAAATCGGTCTGTCTTGTTGGGTGGTAGCTAGGCTTTGGCGGGTATTGCCCTGCCTAACGAATAAAGATAGATTGTGTGAGCAAAGCGAACCACAATCTTATCCGGTTGTTGGACAAGCCCGGCGGTAGGC
>JAUYEP010000210.1 GCA_030689765.1 Methylovulum sp. | reverse complement strand
GACGCAAGCCGATCTGGATTTGGTGCGTGGCTTGGGTTGCGACCTGGTGCAAGGCTGGTTCATCGCCAAGGCGATGCCGGAGGATCAGCTGCTTAAGTGGCTGGATGCGCGAGCTTGAGCCGTAAGCAATATTTAGCCCGCCTGGTTAGCGTTGTCGCCGGGCTTTTTGCTGCCTTCTGTCCGCTGGCGCTGCTGTTATCGCCGCAGACATTTGCTGGCACGCCTTCCCGACCATTGCAGCGGGTTACCTTGCAACTGAAATGGAAGCATCAATTCCAGTTTGCCGGTTATTACGCGGCGCTGGAAAAAGGCTATTACCGGGACGCGGGGCTGGATGTGCGGATTATGGCGGGCGGCCCGGTGCGTCCACCGATACCGACAGTCATCAATGGCGGCGCGGATTTTGGCGTCAGCAATACCCAACTGCTGCTGGAGAGAAGCCAGGGCGTACCGGTAGTGGCCCTGGCAGCGATTATCCAACACTCGCCGTTGAGTATGGTGGTGCGCCGCGATAGCGGTATCCGCACGGCAAAGGATCTGGCGGGACGAAAACTGATGATTGGCCCGGATGATGCCGAACTGCTGGCTTATTTTAAACACAGCGGACTTGACGAAGGCCGTTTCCAGCGGCAAACACACAGCCAGGACATCGCCGACCTGATTGACAAACGCACCGATGGTTTATCGGCTTACACGCCCGACCAGCCTTATGAATTGGAACAGGCCGGAGTCGATTACCTGGAGCTGCGGGCCCTGGATGGCGGCATCGATTTCTATGGCGATGTGCTGTTTACCACCGAGCAACAGATTAAGGATCATCCCGAGCAGGTAAACGCTTTTCGTCAGGCCAGCTTGCAAGGCTGGGCGTATGCCATGCAACATCCGGACGAAATTGCCGAGCTGATCCACCAACATTATGCACCAGAACGCCCGCTCGACCATTTGCTTTGGGAAGCGCGCCACTACCGGCCTTTCATCATGGTGGATTTGATCGAACTGGGGCACATGAGCCCAAGCCGCTGGCGGCATATTGCCGATACCTATGCAAGTTTGGACATGTTGCCGCAACACTTTGATTTCTCAGGCCTGCTTTACGACCCCAATCCTTACGATTTACGGCGATTTTATCCGTGGCTGGGCTACGGGCTGTTTTTGCTGGCGGTATTTGCCCTCTTTAACGCCTATGTGGTGCATAGCCGCCATAAATTACGCCTCGCCAAATTAACCCTGGATAAATTAGTTAGTAAAGCGCCTGGCATGACTTACCAATTCCAGCTCAATGCTGACGGCAGCAACTGTCTGCCTTTTGCGAGCAAAGACGTTGCCGAGGTTTTCGGCATTGATGCAAAAACTGTTAAACACGATGCGGCTGCGATTTTTGCCCTGCTACACCCCGATGATTTTGAAAACGTCTGGCAATCTATCCGCAATTCCGCCCAGCAGATGACCGATTGGGTGGAACAGTTTCGCGTGGTTCACCCCAAAAAAGGCGAAATCTGGGTGGAAGGCCATGCCACTCCGGAACGGCTGGCCAATGGCGCCGTTTTATGGCACGGCTTTATCCGCGACATTACTGATCGTAAACAGGCTGAACAGGCGTTGCAAAACAGCGAAACCCGTTTCCGGCAAATGTTTGAGTATTCTCCAGTGGCCTACCAGTCGCTGGATATTGAAGGCCATTTTCTGGAACTGAATGACAAAATGGCACAAATGTTGGGCTATAGCTGCGAAGAATTGCTAGGCCGTTGTTTTGGCGACTTTTGGGTTGAGACGGCTAACGGGCAATTTCCGCTTGTGCTCAAAAACTTTATAACCACGCACCGTGTTGGTTCCGAACTGCAACTGCGCCGTAAGGATGGCCGCGCCATAACGGTGTTAATTGATGGTCAAATCCAACGCGATATCAAAGGCGAATTTGTCCGTACGCACTGCATCTTATGGGACATCAGCGAACGCAAACATTTGGAAGACCAGCTGGTTGAGGCCAAAATTTCCGCCGAAAACGCCAATAAAGCCAAGTCTGATTTTCTCTCCAGCATGAGTCACGAGCTGCGCACGCCGCTCAATGCCATTATCGTCTTCGCGCAATTGCTGGAAATGGATGGGCAGATGCTGTTGGCTGATGAACAGAAAGAGGCCATTGGACACATCGTCGGCAGCAGTCGCCATCTGTTAAACCTGATTAACGAAATTCTTGATCTGGCACGCATCGAAAGCGGCAAACTGGAACTCAATATCGGAACGGTTGCATTATCGCCGTTGCTAGATGAAATGGTGGCGCTCTTACGCCCTGCCGCAGCCGCACGGCACATCGCCATTCAGCAATCGTGCCTGTGCGGAACGCATGTCCGCGCCGATTTGTTGCGTATGCGGCAAATTATGCTGAATCTGCTGACCAATGCGATCAAGTACAACCTGATGGGCGGCAGCATAGCGTTGTCCTGTGCCGTGGTTGGCAATACTGTGCGCATCACGGTTGCCGATACCGGCATGGGCATACCCGATGGAATCCGGACAAAGGTTTTCCAGCCGTTCCAGCG
>JAUYEP010000208.1 GCA_030689765.1 Methylovulum sp. | reverse complement strand
ATCACGTTATTTCATACAGATAACTGCTGTTTCAAGCCAGATTTTGTGATAGAAAAACCTAAAAATATAGCAATTATCTGCAAGGAATGTCATATAACACATTGTTTTAAAATCAATTAAAGTTGTGTAGATACTTATGGCTATAAGCGCATGTTCAAATCCAGCGTTGCGGTATCGATGTCCAGCGGCGGGCCGTCGATGCTTTCGGTGCTAAACCAACGGAACATCAGCCAGGTATTTTTTGCGAGCCCATAGTTGCCGCCTATTATCCAACCCTTGGCATCGGTGCCGCCCTGATGAAAAATAGTGTCGGTAAACGCATCGAGTACCGCATCGCGCTGGATATAACGGTAGGCAAATATCGCGCTCCAATCTTTAAATCGTTTGATTTCCTGATGGCCGACATCAAGCCGAATCTGGAAGGCATCGGTTTTTTTATAGTTCCCACGCTGGAACGTTTATAGTTCCCACGCTCCAGCGTGGGAATGCATCCTGCAACGCTCCAGCGTTGCGTGACGCTAGAGCGTCACGGGCGGCATTCCCACGCTGGAGCGTGGGAACGATGCAACTATGCACAAAGGTTATGCGTGTACCTTACATCCTCGACGTCACGCGTATCTTCAACGGTTGCGGCATGGTCTCCGGTGGCGGTTTCGGTAATGTAAAACGCAGATCCTGTAACACCGCACGTATCGCCTGATCGACATCGGATTTACCGCTGCCAGCCCCAAGTTCGGCGCGGCTAACGCTGCCGTCAGCGTTTACCCAGACATTCAATTGCAAGGTATACGGTGTTTTACGCGCCGGGCTGTCGGCCAGTCTGTTTTGCAGTTCTTCTTCGATACTGCGCTTTACCTGACCGCCATACCAAAGGATCGCGCTGCCACCGGTACCGCCCAATAAGCCGCGCCCGCCTTTCTTGCCAATCAGGCCGAAGCCATCCGAACCCGCACCACCTTCGGCATCCACGCCCAATTCCTCGCCTGCCGGTTCTTCAGCTTCTTCCGGTGCGGGTTCCGGTTCTTTTTCAGGTTCCGGTTCAGGCAATTTTTCCGGCTCAGGCGCCTGCTCAGGCGGCTTTTGCTCCGGTGGCGGCGGGGGCGGCGGTTGTATCATTGTGATCTGCTGCATCTGCTTTTTAGGCTGGGCCGGCTTCTGGAACCTGTCCTGCAAAAAATAAACCCCAACCGCAATAAGCAACGTCAAAACAATGCCGATCAACAACGGCAGATTGCGCAGCCAGCGCTTGTACCTGTCCATAAGCGCCTACTTGACCAATTTTTGCGTCACCAGACCGAGCTGGCTAATTTCCAGCCGCGTGACAATGTCCAAAACTTCGATGACTTTTTCATACTGTACGGCGGCATCGGCTTTCACGACGACAGGCAAATCCGGCGTGGCGGCTTTGTATTGCCCCAAGCGCGTTTCCAAGTCCGCCAGCGAAATCGGGTAAGTGTCCAGATACACCGTGCCATCTTTGGTGATGGAAATGGCTTTGGTCTTGGGTTTCGATAACGACGGTGTGCTGCTGGCTTTGGGCAGATTGACCGTGATGCCTTGCACGGTCGCCGTGGTCATGATGATGAATATCAGCAGCAACACATACGCGACATCGAGCATCGGCGTGATGTTGATGTCGTCGTATATCTTGCCTTCTTCACCGGCTTTCATGGCACGATCTCCATGTGTTTGGCAGCGATGCGTCCGGCGATAAGATTGATGAATTCCTCGGTGAAAACGACATTCAGGCCGTTATCGCCGCGTTGGCGGTCAGCGACACGTTTGGAAATCATCGCCAGAAACTCATCGGTAAAAACGTGCATATCGGCGGTGATGTCCTTGATTTGCGTCAGCAAATAGTTGTAGGCGAACAGCGCCGGGATTGCGACCGCAAGGCCTGCGACCGTCGCCGCCAATGCACCGGAAATGCCCGGCGCAATCGAGTTGATATTGACATCGCCGGTCGCGGCAATCACTGCAAACGTAATCATAACCCCCATGACCGTACCCAACAGCCCCAAGAACGGGCCACCGGAAATGGCGATGGTCAGTAATACCATGTTCTTGTTGAGCTTTTGGGTTTCCAGCACGACGGCGGCATCGAGGCGGATGCGCACCAGATTCAAGGCTTCTGGCGTTAATACGCGGCTGTCACCAAAGTTGGTTTTCAGTTCATGCACACCGGCATGATAAACATGGTAAATCGGCGAACCCTGGAAATGGTCGTGCTTGCCGATCAGCGAAGACAGAGATTCCGAATCGCCAATTTCCTGTTCCTCTGCGCTCTCGTCCCGATCCAAGTCGCCTAGATGTTCGGCATCGACATTACGGTATTGCTTGAGGAAGGCCGCGTTATCTTTCGTGGCGCGTTTCAAGGCCAAGCCCTTGCCTATCATCACCAACAGGCTGATGACCAGCATCACGCCGCATAGCGCAATGACCACCCAGCCGTCTACGGTCAAACTTTGCAGGATGATGACGAAATAATTCGGGCCTTCGGTAGCGCCGCCCGATTCATCCTGACCAAAGTTGACGACAGTGAAATCCGGGCTTTGGCTACGGAATTGGAATTTTATCCAGTCGGCGCCACGTGCTTGTTTGGCGATTTGCACTTCATCGAGCAGGCCAACCAAACCTTCACCGATAAGCAGCGACGGGGCCATTGCCGCCAAAGTTATCGGCGTATTACCGACCGCTTGCCCGTTCAGGTACAAGGTCAGCCGGTCTTTTTGTGCAGTCATGGCGATATGCTGCCATTGGTTCAGCGTGACGGGTGCGGCGGCAGTTTTTGCCTCGCCCTGGGCGTTACGGTAAACGGCGGTTAAGGCCGTGCCTTGTAAAGTCAACGCCAGTTTGTTGTCACCGTCTATCGCTTGCACCAACACGACATTCTGGGCTAGCCCGATTTTCGCCCAAGTGCTGAATGTCCAGCCAGTATCCGGCGTGACCGCCAGTGCCGGTGCGGCACTGGCGCTGATGCCGCCTTGCCCGTCAAATTTTGCCGCCGCACCTATCCAACCCGCCGGATCAACCGTTGCTTTCGATGCGTCGGCATGTACCGCGTAAGCCGTGGCATCCTGCGGCAGGGTTTCGCCTTCATTGAAATGGTAGACCAAGGCTTGGTTGACATCGTAAATGCCTTGTGGGTCGGCCGCATCTACCCTCTGGGGCACAAGGGCAACCTTGGCATTGCCGTAATACATCGAAAAGCTATCGGTGCTGACACCACCGCGCACCGTCGGCAGTTTGACCCAGACCAAGCCCAGTTCGGCGAGCGGGTCGACTTTTTCGACATGATGTTTCAGCGGGGTCTTGTCATCGAGCATAAAACGCAGGTCTTTGCCGTTTTCGGCAAGCTCGGCGAAATAACCGAAATTGCCGGTATGCAAACGCAGCAGCAGCGGAAAGTCGCTAAGCGTTTCCTGGATGTCCGCGCCGGTAGCACCGGCATCCAGCGTCAAGGGCTTGCGTGATGACCAGTCGTTATTCCACCAGGCCAACGCGACTGTAGGTATCAATAACAATAGCCAAGCAAGTTTGAGGGGGTTGGGAGTAATTTTTTTCATCGGTAAAGTTTGTTTAATTTAAAATTTGTTCGGGCTAGTCATCTCGTTCCCAAGCTCCAGC
>JAUYEP010000196.1 GCA_030689765.1 Methylovulum sp. | reverse complement strand
CCGCGGTAAAGGCGCTGGCGGACAGGCCGTGGCGTTGCAGCACAGGCGGCAGGCCGGGCTTGGGGACGGGGCTTTTCATTTTGAACGGCTTTCCTTGTAGGCGTTGAGGGCGTCGTTGATGTCGTCAAACCAGTGGGCTTTCCCGCTGTCGAGCCAGATGCCGGCGGTACAAAATTCTTTCAATGTACTTTCACCGTGTGAAACCATAATAAGACTGGAACGGTTCATTAAATTTTTGAAAGCGGTTGCCGCTTTCTGCTTGAATGCCGCATCACCCGACGCAGTGGCTTCATCGGAGATATAAACATCAAAATCAAATGCCAGGGATAGCCCGAATTGCAATCGGGATTTCATGCCCGATGAATAGGTTTTGATCGGTTCGTCAAAAGCGGAACCTATTTCGGCATAATCCTCAATAAAGGCCAGGCGATCTTCAATATCATCCTCATGGCCATGGATGCGACAAACAAATTTAGCATTTTGGCGGCCCGTCATTGAACCCTGCAGGCCGCCGCCAAAGCCCATCGGCCAGGAAACCCGACAACGCCGTTCAACATGGCCTTTGGTGGGTTGGTCATTTCCGCCAATTAATCTTAGCAGTGTTGATTTCCCTGCACCGTTGCGTCCGACCAGGCCGACGCTGACTTTGGGGGGTATGACAAATGAAACGCCCTGCAATACCCATTTTCCCGGGCCATGGCTGGTTTGGTAGCGTTTGTGTACATTATCAACGATGATCATAGCGAAGTCAGTTTGGCTTCAAAGCGTCTGTGCAAGACCAGTCCGAAGAAAATAAAGATGATTGCACACTTGTAGAGATAGCTGACATCGACGCCAGTTATGCCGTGATAGTAGGCCGAAACACCCATCCGGGCAGCTTCTGTGCCGTGGAGCAGTGGATTAACCATCAGCCAGTCGCGATAAGGCGGGGGTATATTGGAAACGGGGAGAATGACACCCGAGGTTAAATATAACACGGTTGATACGATGCCAAGAACAACACTCATTTTAGGGATCAATTGGACAGCCACTGACGAGACCAAGCCAAAACCAAGCCCCATTAGCCACATTCCAAAAAAAACCAATAATACTGTGAGCGGGTCATCTGGAATAAGGGGTATCCCGAAAAAAATGCCGCCAACGCCGAATATAATCGCTATCAGCGTGGTTATAAACCCTTCCAGCCCTGCCCGTACCAGTAGTGTGTCAATCGGTTTGACTTGCCGGTAAGTAAAAAGGGCGCGGTTTGCCCCCAACGCGTTTTGTACTTGCACAGCCGCCCTTTTGAACATCAAAAAAAACACCATACCGATGATTAGCCAGGCTTCAGTAGACATTCCGCCCACTACCCGCATACGGATAACAATAAACATAAACAGCATTATGCTGATCTGCAGGACCGGTTCTGCTAATAACCATAACCAGGCAATCCGCCCCGCCGATAAACGGGCAACCGATTCGCGTAAAAAAAGGGCATTCCATACCGACAACGTGATGGAAAGGGGGGTTCTGGGGTGTACATAATCGTATTGGACCATCATCTTCGCCTCATCGTTGGAAGTCCAGGATGTCAATAAATGGGATATCGGCTTTGGCCAACGCAATTTTTGCCATGTGGATCGATTTAAATTGATGCTTGGGTGGGGAAAACAAAATCATAATATGACGGATATTTTAATCCTGTTCGTCAATCACCTAAAATTATAAGAAAGGTCGACGGTTTTTGCGCATTTGAAGATGTTTAATGAGTCTATCACGCAGCTGGAGGAATCGGCAATACTGCGCGTAGGCAGGCAAGTTACTGCTAAATTATTTGCTGGTATTTCCATGAGGTGTGTCATTCGATAGCTTGGCAATACGAATTTATTCTTTTCCTGCTAAAAAAGGCACAAAGGTAACGGCGTCGAATTCTTCAATCGTAAAAGTGTCGGCGGTGCGTGTCACCCTTTGCAGTGTTTGCCAGCCGCTTGGGCCGACAGGAATCACCATAACGCCGCCGACTGCCATTTGCTGTAACAACAGCTCAGGAAGCGCTAAGGGCGCAGCGGACACAAGAATGCCGTCAAAAGGGGCGTAATCCGGCCAGCCCAGGCTACCGTCACCGTACATAAAACTGATATTTTTAAGCTTTAAATCCCATAAATGCGTTTGTGCCTTTTTTTGTAACGGCAAGATGCGTTCCACAGAGTACACATGGTCGACCAACTGCGCCAGAACGGCTGTTTGATAACCGCAGCCGGTGCCTATTTCCAGGACTTTTGATAAGCGGCCTGATGCCAGTAACAGTTCAGTCATCCTGGCGACGATATAGGGCTGCGAAATCGTCTGGTTGAATCCTATCGGCAATGCGGTGTCTTCATAAGCCCTGCTGGATAATGCTTCATCCATAAAAATATGCCTGGGGGTATTGCGCATGGCTTCCAAGACCTTTTTGCTGGTGATGCCTTGCTCCGACAAACGGTTTATCATGCGCTCGCGGGTACGCGGGGAAGTCATGCCTATACCTTGCAAGTGTGGCATCATAACGGTTGCTCCTTAGGTAGCCAGGTTTTTAAGTCATTGAGCCGATCATACCAGGTTAAATCCAGTTGCAGCGGGGTGACGGACACATAACCGGTATTGATCGCATAAAAATCGGTTCCAGGGCCTGCATCCTGCTCGGCTCCCGGTGGCCCTACCCAATAAATGGTGCGTCCGCGCGGATCTTTGTCTTTGATGACGGGTTCTGATTTATGGCGCTGGCCCAGCCGGGTTGCCTGATAACCTTTTAGTGCGTTAATGGCCACATCCGGCACATTGATGTTAAGGATGGTGTCTTGTGGCAGTGGCTTATCGATTAGCTGTTTCAGTATGGTCACCGCAACCTGTGCCGCGGTCTCGAAATGCACGGGATCGTTGCCCGCCAATGAAATCGCAACCGCCGGAAGGCCTAAAAAACGCCCTTCAGTTGCCGCAGCTACCGTGCCTGAGTACAGGACATCATCGCCTAAATTAGAACCATGGTTAATCCCGGCAAAAACCATATCAGGTTCATGCTTTAATAAACCGGTGATCGCCAAATGGACACAATCAGTCGGTGTGCCATCGACTTTAATAAAACCGTTATCCGCCGGATAAGCACGCAAAGGCATTTCCAGCGTCAATGAGTTGCTTGCCGCGCTACGGTTTTTGTCGGGGGCAACCACTGAAATATCGGCATACTCGCGCAGTGCATCCGCTAATGCACAAAGGCCTTCAGCCAGGTAGCCGTCATCATTACTTAACAAAATGTGCATTATCAGTCGCCCTGAAACAGAATAAGCTATAAAATCAAACATATTAGCAACAATAATCTACAAAATCAGCCTTCGTGACAAAAAAAATCCTGACTTCAGAAGATAGTGATTTATTTCGCGAGACGATAGGAAAAGTGCGCTTGGTAAAAAATGATAAAGTACATTTGACGCCACTGATTAAGCCTAAACCCTTTCCCAAGCCACAAGTTGCTAATCTGCAGGGGCTTTTAACGGGGGCGGCAGAAACGGATATCGAAGCTGTCGGCCGTGAAGACCCGTTAAGCTTTGTGGCATCAGGCCTGCAAAAAAATATCTTAACAAAACTGCGCCAAGGCTATTTCGGCCTGGATGCAGAGATAGATTTGCATGGTTTGAGCAGCAATGAAGCCAAACGGCACTTGATGAATTTCCTGCAGAGCTGTGCAAAAGAAGATTGCCGTTGCGTACACGTTGTTCATGGCAAAGGTTACCGGTCACAGGAGGATTACCCCACCCTTAAAAACAATGTGAATTTATGGCTGAGACAGCATAAAGATGTGCAGGCGTTTTGTTCCGCAGCACCTAAAGATGGCGGTACCGGAGCGATATATGTTTTGCTGCGTTCATCGGCAGGATAATAAGAGGGAAGGCTTTGCTTATCAATGGATTCTTAGAAAATCGGGCAGCCTTTGGGTTGTTTTTTTTTGTGATGGAAAATTTTATCGTCCAGCCCCTTATGGGTGTTGCCACTTAATTAACTTGAGTAGAGAAGCAATGGCTTTTACCGTTAAAACAATTAAATCATTAGGCGTACTTTGTAGCGGGGGCGATAGCCCGGGAATGAATGCGGCGGTACGCTCTGTTGTCAGGACTGCTATCGGTCTGGGCATTGATGTTTTTGGCATTTACAAAGGCTATTCCGGTTTGCTGGAAGGTAATATCCAAAAACTTGGCTTGTCATCAGTCAGCAATATTATCCAGCGTGGCGGGACTATCCTCGACACTTCGCGTTGTCTCGAGTTCCATACGGCTGAAATCAGGCAGGAAGCGGCGCACATTTTGTTTAGAAAGCATATTGACGGTTTGATTGTCATTGGCGGAAATGGCTCTTTTGCAGGAGCAATGGAATTGCATCGGGAGCATGCCATACCGGTGGTGGGTATTCCAGGCACTATCGATAATGACATTTCCGGCACTGACTATACTATCGGGTTCAACACCGCAGTGCAGACGGCTGTTGATGCTGTCGATAAAATCAGGGACACCGCATCGGCACACGCACGGACTTTTTTAGTTGAAGTCATGGGGCACAGCTCATCCTGCATTGCGTTGCAAGTGGGCGTTTGTACCGGTGCCGAGCATGTTGTTTTGTCCAACCAGGCGGTTGACTATCAGAAAATTGCCAACGATATCAAGAAAGGCGCTGAACGGGGCAAAACATCATCGATAATTATCGTTGCTGAAGGCGAAAAAGCGGGCTTGTCTTACCAAATAAAAGAGGTGCTGATGAACCAGTATGACATTTCTGTCCATGCCTGTGTTTTGGGGCATATCCAGCGCGGTGGAAGCCCTACGGCATTAGACCGGTTGATTGCATCCAAAATGGGTTATGCGGCTGTGCATGCGCTTTATGAGGGGCAGCAGGCGCATGTGACAGCAATTATTAAAGGTGAGCTGGAAATGGTGCCATTAGCCGAGTGCCTGGAAGGGAAAGATGAAGCATCCGAACCAGAGCTTGACTTAATCAGTGCATTGGCAATTTAAAGGAACGTGCAATCCCCACAAAAGCTGCCTTCTGTTGTCCCTATCAGGTTTAGGGCGTTGTCAGTCCACTAAAAAACCCAGTTCCAGATCGCCCAACACATAATGCCCGGGTAATTTAATGGCTATCAATTATCCCCCTGATTTTTTTGGCAAGCGAGCGGACGCCATGTTGTGTGACGGTTTCATGGTTGCCCTTAAGCTCAATATCGAAACTGGCGGCAAGTGTTTTGGTTTTAACATTGATAACATGCGCCCTAAGATAGGAATACAAAAAGCTGGGCTTGCTGTGTTGGCCGACAATGACCCAATCGGCATGGGTTTGTTCACCTAAGCTGGCGGCAAGATCGTGGAAGCGGAACAAATAGCCGAAACTGCCATTGGCTGCGGTTTGGGCTTGTGGATTGATATGGACGGTTTCAAAATCTTCGCCTGTTTTCCTTATCGCAGCCTCCAACAACGGCTGTATGGAGGCGGTGCGGATTTGTTCCTGCGGCGTGTTGGGCAAGGAAGTGATGTCGTTCAGTTCAAATGCTAAAACCGCGATGCGTTGGGCGGCATAAACAGCATTGCCGGATAACAGTAGGCTGGTTAGGATAAGGGTTGTAGACATCAGTTGGTTCATGGTGGGCTCCTCAAGATGTTTGGCTGGGGCTATGGGTTTTTTAAATTGTGTCCCAAGCCCTGAATGCCTTCGCCAAGAACCTTGTATAAAAATTCGACCAAGGTGTCCCGCTGGGGCATGACGGGTTACATTCCCACGCGGGGCATGGGAATGATAAAAAAAGTGTCATAAACAATCCTTGTTAATCATAATGGCCAGCGTTCTATTTTTGGCTGCTGGGTAGTTAAGGTTGTAGCTGTGGCCGTTCATTTTTTGTAAGTTACCTTAGCGCCAATCTTGAAAAAACTCATCAAACCTCGCAGTTGCTCGGCTTGGCCGGTCATTTCCTCAGCGGTGGCAGCCAATTCTTCGCTGACAGCTGCATTTTGTTGAGTAATCTGGCTCATTTGGTTCATCGTAATATTAACTTGGCTAAGACCCAATGATTGTTCTTGTGACGCAATAGTGATTTCCTGCACCAATTGTGAAGTTTTAGCGATGTCGGGCACGATTTGGTTCAGCAGCTTACCGGCACTTTCTGCCGTTTTGATGCTGGTTTCTGCCAGTTCGTTGATTTCGTGGGCAGCCACCTGGCTGCGTTCCGCCAGTTTGCGCACTTCCGCAGCCACTACCGCGAAACCCTTGCCGTGATCCCCTGCCCGTGCTGCTTCGATAGCGGCGTTAAGCGCCAACATATTGGTCTGGTAGGCGATGTCTTCGACGATGCCGATCCTATCGGCGATATTCTTCATGGCATCCATCGTCTGTTGGACGGCTACACCACCTTTGGCAGCTTCCTTGGAGGATTCGCCGGCTATTTCGTCGGTAATTTTGGCATTTTCGGCATTTTGGTTAATGCTGGACGTCATTTGTTTAATGCTGGCTGAGGTTTCCTCGACACTGGCGGCCTGTTGATTAGCTGCTTGCGCAAGGGATTGTGAAATGGCGCTAACCTGCCCTGAGGCGTTGCCCAGTTGGTCGGCAGCGCTGATGACTTCGCTAATCGTTTGCGCCAATTTGTAGATGGTATTATTGGTTGCTGTACGCAGTTCTTCGAGCTGACCGTAGTATTGTCCGTCAATCTGCCGGGTCATATCGCCTTGTTCCATGGCAATCAATACCTTGCGTACCTGGTTGAGCGGTTCGATCACGGCGTCCAAGGTCGCATTAAAACCACCGACAATTTTTCGATAATCGCCCTGATGCTTGGTCACATCAGCGCGAGTTGCCAACTTGCCCTCGACAGCAGCTTGCGAAAGTATGGTGGCATCGGAAATTAATGCCTGGACGCTTAACACTGCCGAATTCAAACCTTCCTTAAGCTGGTTGAACTCAAAACCGTAATCGTTCGAGTCATACGGCGGCATCTGGCCATGTCTAAATTTGTCTAAGGCATCAATGATTACCGCGATTGGGCGTAATATGCCGCGAATAATAAACCCGCCTATTACCACAAAAATGGCAAACAGACTCAGCACAACCGCCAATAGCGTGTGCTTTCTGGCATTAAGACGCTGAATACGGTCATCAAGGGCTTTGTCCAAGGCAATGCTGATGTTTTCGGAAGCCGAAAAATGCAGGTTAATCGCTTCTGTCACCGCATCAAAAAACGCCGTGCCGGGAAATGCCAATGTTGTCGTTTTGATGATTTTTTCTTCGGTCAATTTAACGATTTCATCCGTGTCATTAGCCATTTTTTGTCTATCAACGCGTAAAATTTCATTGGTTCCAGTGATTTTCGAGGCACTCTCTTCAATCATAGCCTGGCTTTTACGTAGCATCCCGATAAGTTGCTGAAGAACCGCCGTATCTTCAAGGGTAATGGTTTTTTGTATCAGGACAGCGGTGCCTCGTGCCCTCAATTGTCCCAATAATTCCGTCATGTCTGGAAGCTGGTTAATCGCTACCGCCATCATGTAATAGGTATCGATTTCCGGATCAATGGCCAGACCCGATGCATCGGTTAATTTGCGGTTTAAGGTAAAGGTTTTCTCAATTAATTCGGTGTGGTGCGTAGCGCTGGTTTTTACATCCAACGCACTGATGTCGGCAGCAAGTTGTTTCCAATCGCTACGTATGGCTATCCAAAACTCAGTCAAACCAAATTCGGATAATCTGCTGTTGACGGCTTCAACCGCTTTAACCTGTTCATTGGCTTCATTGCGATTGGTTTCCCACACACCGGTACGGCCCTCATCACCGGACAACATTACGGTAGACAGCCCACGGTGATATTGCATGAGTTGCACCAGTTTTATGGTTTCACGCACATACCCAAGTCCCCGTTTTTCCATAGCCGCAGACGCTATGTCTTTGTTGATGTGCGTTATCAGCCAGCCGGTCGGTACGGCAAGCATCAACATTGCCAGCAACGCGGATACCGTAAATTTTTGCCTCAACTTGATTTGGCCTAAAAGGGTTTTAACTTTTCCTTGTTTGAAGGGGTTGCCAATACGTCCGGCATTCATATCGGCATAGCGCTTGTTTGCTTCATCGACCTGGGTGCGCGAAGGCTTGAAGCGTAACGAGCGATAACCGACAATCCGGCCATTATTGAAAATCGGCGCCACATGGGCATCAACCCAATAATAATCGCCATTTTTACAGCGGTTTTTGATGCGCGCGTTCCAGGTTCGGCCCGCAGCAATCGTTTTCCACAACGATTCAAAGGCTTGTGACGGCATATCCGGGTGCCGGACGATGTTGTGGCTTTGCCCCACTAATTCCTGTTCGCTAAAGCCGCTTACTCTGCTGAAGGCAGGGCTGACACTGGTGATAGTGCCTTTTAAATCGGTCGTGGAAACCAGTTTATCTTGTTCAGAAAAATGGATTTCGTTTTGGGTTATCGGTTGGTTGTTTCTCATGGGGCTCACTTGTAATCATTAGCAGTTACGGATTATGTTTCTTGAACACACCGCAGCAACGGGACTTAAATTAACCCCTATCTGTTAGCTGGTTAATATGTAGCGCAAGCTTCAATGTCGCTTCAAGATTGCGTACAAACCGTTGGGTATCAAACAGCGCGGAACTTTTTGCTGAGGTTTCAAGGCGCTGCCGGTAACTGTCAAGTTCGGCAGGTTGTTGGGCGAGTTGCACGGCTTTGTTTTCATACGCCAGCCAATCTGAAACGATTAACTCTGTCAAGCCAGCGGCATTCAGCAAGCTGCCTGCCATTCGGGAGGCAAACGTCCGTCCGGGGCAAGTGAGTACGGGCAAGCCTGCCCATAACGCATCACTTGCTGTCGTGCCTGCATTGTAAGGGCTGGTGTCGAGCAACAAGTCCGCCACACGGTATCTTGCCAAATAATCGGCGGGTGCCACGCGTTCTGCAAATATCAAGCGACCGGCATCTATTCCATGCTTTATCGCTTGTCTTGTGAGGTTATCCTGCGCCCATGGGTTATCGGCGACCAACCATAACACGCTGTTTGGCGTCCGTTTGAGGATGCGCATCCATACCGCAAAAACGTCCGGCGTTATTTTATAGCTGCCGTTAAACGAGCAGTACACAAAGCTATCTGTCGGCAAACCACAGGCTGCTTTACTGGGTGTCGGGGCAATTTCACGCTTGCTGTCATTGGCTTGATAAACTTCAGGCAAGTACAGTGGTTTCTCGACATAAAACGGTGCCAATGCTTCAGGAAACACAAAACGGTCAACCAGGATATAGTCAATTTGCGGCATACCGCATGAACCGACAAAACCCAGGTAGGACAGCTGTATCGGGGCAGGTTTGTAGGCCAGGATTTTATAACGTGCGCCAGAGGTCAGTCCGGTTAAATCAATCAGAATGTCGATTTCATGTTGGCGTATCAGTTGCGCGGCCTGTTCATCGCTCAATGATTGAATGGGCAGATGATGGTCCATCGCGCTAATGACCCGTTGGCGCATCGCACCGCCGTCATCTACGCTAAAATCGATGCCGTAGATTTCAAATTGTTCACGGTCATGCAGCTCGAACAATTCAGCCGTTAATATGCTCACCGCATGCCAGCGAAAATCACAGGACATATAGCCGATACGCAAACGCTCATGTTGATAACCCTCGACAGGGCTGAGTTGCGGCAAATCGTTCGGCAATTTGCGGGTTATCCAGGATTGCACGGCTCGTAGCTGAATGGCGGGGTCATCGGTTAAGGCCAACAGCCCAAGCGGGCCAAAGCTGTCGAGCAGGGCTTGATCGGACAGCCCAGGTAGTGGCTTGATGACTGGCCACTCGCATTGCTTTTGGCGGAGATGAAAATAATGCTGGATGGCGTCCGGTTGGTTGGGTTTCAGCAATAAACTGCGCTCCAGTTTGCTTTCAGCTTCGGCATACTGCTTGGCTGTTTCTAATGACCGCCCCAAATGGTTAAGCAATAGGGTTTGTCCTTCAACGGGTTGCAATGCCGATTCCCACACGTTTATAGCTTCTTGGGCCAGGCCTTTCGCCTCCAGCGCCAAGCCTAAATTGACAGATGACTGATAAAAATCGGGGCGCAGTTTTAATGAGGCTTGATACGCTACGATGGCTTCGTCGATAAGTCCTGCGCTGCGCAACAATACGCCCATGTTAAAAAGTGCGATGTAGTGATGTTGCGGTTCCGTTACCGGCGATGCCAGCCATTCTTTGTAACACAGTATCGCGGCATCAAGTTGTCCTTGTGACGACAACTCATTGGCTTGTGTCATGACATCAGATAAGGATAGGGGATTCATATAGGCGTTTTTTTCAGTGGGGGAGTTATTTGGACAGGCCTGTATTAAACCACCGATTGCCAGGCCAGTTAAAGCTTAGGTATGAAAATCTGTATTGGTTATTATGGCTGGGTTGTAGGGTACGGACAGCGTACAACCGGAGGCTTTGTCAAAAGCTACGCAAACCCCAATGAGTTCCGTTAAAATGCCGACTTTGCCGTGTGAGATGGCCATGTCCAAAAATATACATATTGAACGCCGTGGCGGCGAAGCGCTGTTGCCCTTCATTCCTGAGCTTGCCCGTCTTAGGATTGAAATATTCCGTGATTTTCCGTATCTGTACGATGGGACTCTGGATTATGAGAAAAACTATCTGCAAACCTATGTCGATAATCCGCAAAGCGTGATTGTACTGGCGCTTGATGGCGATAAAGTGGTTGGTGCGTCCACGGCGATTCCGATGAAATATGAAACCAATGAGCTTAAAAAACCGTTTATTGACAATAACTATGATCTTGACCAGGTGTTTTATTGCAGTGAATCGGTGTTAAACAAGGATTATCGCGGCTTAGGGATAGGTGTGCGTTTCTTCGAAGAGCGTGAAGCGCATGCTGAAGATTTAGGTGGTTTTAAACATATCACTTTTTGTTGTGTGGAACGTCCGCTGGATCATCCGCGCCGTCCTGCCGATTTTATACCGCTGGATAAATTCTGGAACAAACGCGGCTATGTTAAACATCCCGAACTTAAAACCAGCTATGTCTGGAAAGATCTGGATGACAATGAAGAAACCGCTAAACCAATGACTTTCTGGCTTAAACATGACCGTTAAAATTGCAAGCGCCCAATATGACATCAGCTTTCTTAGCACCTGGCAGGCTTATCAGGACAAAACCCGTCGCTGGGTTATCGATGCTGCAGCACAGGATGCGAAAATACTGCTGTTCCCTGAATACGCCACGATGGAACTGGCTTCCTTGTTTGGTAAAGAAGTCTATTCCTCATTAAGTAAACAATTGGCGGCAATGCAGTCGCTACTGGATGATTACCTCGCGTTATTTCAAGGGCTTGCCCAAGAGCATCAGTGCATTATTCAGGCGGGGACTTTTCCGGTAACAACAGCATCCGAAACTTTCCATAATCGCGCTTATTTGTTTATGCCTGATGGGCGGTTTGATTATCAGGATAAATTGATGATGACACGCTTTGAAAACGAGCAATGGCTAATCCAATCCGGCGATGAGTTAAAGGTTTTTGATACCGCTTACGGCAAAATTGCGGTTAATATCTGCTATGACAGTGAGTTTCCCTTGCTGGCAAGACAGCAGGTGAGTGCCGGTGCCAATCTAATTTTAGTACCCAGTTGTACCGATACGCTGGCGGGCTATCATCGGGTAAAAATAGGCTGCCAAGCCAGGGCTCTGGAAAATCAGTGTTATGTAGTGCAATCTTGTCTGGTAGGTAACGCGCCGTGGTCGGAGGCGGTCGATGTCAATATCGGTGCGGCCGCTATTTACACGCCAGTGGATAGGGGCTTTCCCGATAATGGTGTATTGGCGGTGGGTGAATTGAATGCCGTGCAATGGGTATTTGCCGAAATTGCATTGGATAATTGTGAAACTGTCCGAGCGGAGGGTCAGGTTTTTAATTATCGGGATTGGTCGCTGCAAAGCCGGTTTTAGCTAAAAATTTCTTCAAAAGAATAACCGTGAACGTGCAGGATGTCTTTCAATCTTTTTAGCGCATCCATTTGAATCTGTCTGATGCGTTCACGCGTTACACCCAATTGTTGCGCGACTTGCTCAAGGGTTGCTTCTTCGTAACCACACAAACCATAGCGACGACAAATCACTTCACGCTGTTTTTCAGGCAGTTCAAATACCCAGCTGGTGATGTTTAGCTTAATGCGGTCTTCCTGTATTTTTTCATCATGCGCCAAGTCAACGGGATTGCTGATAGAGTCAACCAGCGGTTTATCGAAATCCTTATTGCCTGATATATCCACTGAAGAGACACGCTCATTGAGCTTGAGCATTTTTTCAACTTTGTTGACAGGTTTGTCAAGATGCCCTGCAATGTCCTCAGCGCTAGGCTCATGGTCAAGCAATTGCGCCAAATGACGCTGGGCTTTTAGATAAGTGTTCATTTCCTTAACGATATGGATCGGCAAACGGATGGTGCGTGATTGATTCATTATCGCCCGTTCAATGGACTGCCTGACCCACCAAGTGGCATACGTTGAAAATCTAAAGCCTCTTTCTGGTTCAAATTTTTCAACGGCGCGGATTAAGCCGAGATTGCCTTCATTAATCATGTCCAACAAAGGCAATCCCCGGTTCAAATAGCGACGGGAGATTTTCACAACAAGACGAAGATTGCTTTCAATCATAATCTTGCGGGCCTCCTTATCCCCTTGCTGCGCCCTTATGCCGTATATTTTTTCCTGATCGGCAGTCAATAGTTTTGAACGGCTCAATTCATTCAGATAAACCCGGGTGGCGTCAAAATCATGGGTGGTTTTTGATTTAATGGGGGTAAATTCAATATCGATAACCTCGCTTATCGCGGCAACAGGATTAAATTCATCAGCAAAAGCACAATCTTCATCAAATGGTATTGCAACCTCCTCATCCGAGGAAGACTCTATTAATTCATTATTCATATCAACTCACTGGATTAATCACTAAACAGGATGCTGTAGATTATTTTGGTAACAGGTTCAAGGGGTCTACTGGGTTTCCGTTTTTTCTAATTTCAAAATGTAAGGTGTTTTTCTGGTGCTTTGCCAAGCTGATTTCTGCAATAACCTGGCCTTTTTCCACCTGTTGCCCTTCCTTGGCGAGCAGGCGGCTGGTATTGGCATAAGCGCTTAAGTAGCCGTGGCTGTGCTTGATAATAATTAAATTTTTGAAACTGAAATTTTTTAAGCCGTCCAATTGCTGGCCCGTATACACAATCTTCCCGGCTTCTGCGGCAAACACGGGCTGTTTGCTTATTTCGTTTGCTATTTCTATGCCTTGCAGGTTAGATTGAGAAAAATTTTTCAAAACTTTCCCTTTAATAGGCCATTTAAAGTTTAACTTTAACATTCTTTTATTACCAATTGAAATAACTGATTTTTCTTCTTGTGATGTAGGTGTCTTTTTAATGATGGCTGGCACAGGTTGTGTGCTTTTTGCGGCGGTGGCGAGGGTAGGCAGATGCGTA
>JAUYEP010000191.1 GCA_030689765.1 Methylovulum sp. | reverse complement strand
CATTCCTTGCAGATAATTGCTATATTTTTAGGTTGTTCTATCACGAAATCTGGCTTGAAACAGCAGTTATCTGTATGAAATAACGTGATTATTTATTTAACACTATGATTTTTAATAAATAAACTTGTGTAGATACTTATGGCTATAGGGCGGGTTAGGCGCTGTGGCACAGGGCGCGTGCGGTTTGGTGCGCGTTTGGGCCGGACGCCCAGTCCGGCGGTGAGCCAACTGGTTTTCCGCACGCAGCACGCGATAAAAGGTCGGCCCGGAAGCCAGGTGGCGCCCTTGGTCGGCCAGTCGCGGTACGGTCTAGCTTGGCGGCAGATGACCGAATTCATCGGGGTTGGCGACCGCCAACACGTGCTGGCGCCCTTCGTGGCGAGTCATTCGGCCTCTCCCCCCAAGCCTGTCCTGAGCTTGCCGAAGGGAGCGCCCGGAACTTTTCTTGTGCCCTGCGGGTATTTGCAGCACCAACAGCGCGGCAGCTTCTGCCAAGATCTTGTCCTTACGCGTCAATTCCTGCTCAAGCCTTTGGTTTTCCACTTTCAGGGTACGCAAAACCCGCACCTCTTCATGGTTTTCGCCTTGTTTTTTTTCATCGCTAATCTCAACTGTCATTTATCTGAAAATTTGAGGCGACAACTAGTCTGACTCAGAGGGTGGCTGGTATTGGCAAACAGGGCGTGACGGCATGGGTACAACGTGCAGTGGATAACTGTTGCGTTTGATAGCCGTCTACCCGTAACCCGACAAGTGAAATATTTGATAGTCCGTGAATTAACCCAGCGGCTTAAAAGCAGCAAGGCTTAAACAAGATGACGTTTGTTAAGGGGTAATCCGGCAACCCGAAAGGCAAGCTCAAGGATAAGACACCGGCAACGCTGTTTAGAAAAACGATAACCGAACACATGCCGGAAATAATCTCGATGCTGGTAGAACTGGCAAAGTTGGGGGACGTCGCGGCGGCAAAGGTGTCGCTTGAACGTGTCTGTCCGACATTGAAACCCCAAACCATGCCGATAAGCATCCCCATTGCCGGTACATTGTTGCAGCAAGGCGATGAAATCATCCGTGCAACGATAACGGGCAGCATACCGCCTGATATTGGGGTGCAACTGATAGCCGTACTGGCTAATCAGTCTAAGCTTGTTGAGATTGACGAACTGACTAGGCATATTGAAGCGCTGGAGTTGAAAAAATGAACCTTAAAAACCGATTGATTCAGTTAGAAAGCCGCTGTGTTGGGTTGATACCTTTATACATTTTTAAATTGGATGGTGAATTGTTGGAGCAACAGCAGGCGCAGATTGACAAAGCCGAAGCGGAAGGCAGAGAGGTGAAGGTTATTTAATTTGTTGTGATTAAATAAAATCAAAGGCCGGTTCAATCCGGCTTTTTTGTGGGCAGTTGTTACTTATTTGCAGTTGTTTATAAGGATGCTTGCTAGCAACCACACAACAACAGGTAACCCGTATGGCAATCAAATCAAGCACGTTTGGGTGTGTCGAACTAAGTGGCAAAGATGCGGCGCGGTTCGTCCAGCAAATCAATGAAGCACAGCCGAACCCTTTGGGCTTGGCGGCACTGGCGCGTGGACGTGTAATCAGCGAGAAAATCAGTAAAGGCGAAGCGTTTAAACTGAAACGCAATGCCTGATTCCGGTTATTACATACGCAAGCTTGAAACATCCGATACAACACAACATTTCAAGGTTGGCAGCGCTTCATTTTTACCGCTAAAAACCTTCTTGCAAAAACAAGCCAAGCAATTCCAGCATTGCACAAACCTATGTCGCCATAACCGGTGATAAAACGGTTATTGGCTTTGTTACTTTGACATGTAGCGAGATTGACTTACAAAACGGTTATGAGGTGGCGGACTGTAGCCATGCCAACAACTACGACAATTACCCGCCGTCAAAATAGCGAGGTTGGCAATAGATGCCCGATACAGGGGCGGCGGTATTGGTTCGATATTGCTTGATTACTCCATTGCGCTGATACGGGACAGGATAGCGGAAAATGTCGGTTGCCGTTTTGTGGTGACTGATGCCAAAAGCGAAGCCGTCAGGTTTTATGAAAAACAGGGTTTTGTGTTGCTGGATTCAGAAGGCAACCAATTGGCTGAACACCGTTTGATGTTTTTAGATTTTTTAATGACTGTTTGACGGGCAAGATTAGGAAACTCATAAACCGGCTAAATATGCCGATTTTTTTGTGTCTGAAATTCTGGCAAGCGTTGCGGTTTTTTATGATGGTTTATTTTGAAATGGGACAAAATTGGGACAAAAACCATCAGGCATAAAAAAGGACTGGGTAAAAAACCTAAGCCCTTGAATTTTATGGTGCCTCGGGCCGGAGTCGAACCGGCACAGCCTTACAGCCGAGGGATTTTAAGTCCCTTGCGTCTACCAATATCGCCACCGAGGCAACGGTATAATTCGGTAAGCGGCGCATTATATAGTAAGAAAAAAAATAAACCAAACCTTTCTCAGCAGGGCTCATGGCTACCTCATTAAAAAAAAGGCATTGTTAATTAAATATAGCATCCAGTTCCCCATTCCATTTAAGCATCAAAAGCATGACGGAATATTTAAGCATGTCCTTGCTTTTGCTATGACACTTGGACTTTCGGCGTAAGCGGGCAAGTTGTGCCTAAACAAGCT
>JAUYEP010000189.1 GCA_030689765.1 Methylovulum sp. | reverse complement strand
TAACCGTCAAGACACTGCCAATGCCAAGACAATTGGTTCCATCAACACGGTTCTGGCGGCCCTCGAAGCCGGGCTGGAAGCCACGCGCAAAGCCATTCATGACCACATTGGCAACCATCCTGACCTCAAAAATCGCGGCGGTTTACTGAGTACCATTCCTGGCATTGGTGAAGCCAGTGTTGCGCATTTATTGATTGCGTCGGGCGGGCATCACGGCTTTACTAAGGCCAAGCAAGTGGTGGCGTTTGCAGGGCTTGCCCCTGCGCTACGCCAGTCCGGGCAATGGCCTGGCAATACGCACATTGCCCAAAATGGCGATGCGCTCCTGCGCAAAGCCTTATACATGCCTGCCCTGCCTGCCTTACGTTTTAATCCGCCCATTCGCGTCTTCTGCGAACGCCTTAAAGCCAATGGCAAGGACGGCAAGGCCATTGCCTGTGCCGCCATGCGCAAGCTTATTCACATCGCTTTTGGTGTCCTTAAATCCGGCAAGCCTTTTGGGTAGTGGTAAAAATCAAAGTGATAGAGTCAGGTTATATTTTCGGATAAAAAGAGGGGTGACCCAAGCATGGTATTCATCGGACTTTGAAAAAGACAACGTTTTACGGGTATAGCGAGATAGCCATTGGCGAAGCGTGTTGTGCCATCGTTCAACATGATTGGTTTGTCCAGACGCTTTACCGGCGCTACGATGCGTTTTTTTGGGGAAGACTTTTTGATAAGCAGTCCAAAAATCACTGTAGCTGTGAAGGTGTTTGTAACTTTCAGGAATGGCCTCCCAAAGTGTTTGGCAGCTTTTTTCGCTACGGTCACCAATGACATAAGCGACAACCTGTCGGGTTCGACGGCAGAGCGCAATCCATAACCAACGCTTGTCCGGGCGACGCTTAACAAAAGACCACACCTCATCGGGTTCCAAGACATCATGGCTTGCGGCAGGTAACAGGGTGTCTGCCAACCCGGGCTTTAAGAGGGCTTTTTTTTTAACCATTTCGCGGGCGTGGGGCGGCTGACTTTGAAAATACGACAAATGCCCCTCATACTCGGTCGCTCGAAGTAGGCATGGAGTATCTGCTCTTTTTCAGCTTCGCTATGCCTTGCTTTGGTCGAATTGACTAAACCCCTGCGTCCACAGCTCTTGCAGACGTATTGTTGCTTTCCACTGCTGGAATGCCCGTTTTTTATCAAATCTGTGCTTTCGCAGGTTTGACATCGGTAGGTGATTTTTTCTTCTATCATGAGATGGATTATCCGCCATCACTACAAATTTAACCACTACCTCTTCTTGAAGGTTTACAGCAAGGCCTCATCACGCTGGACGGGCGTGTAGACGATCTGGACAAGAAAATAAAGACGCTGGCCAGCAGCAATGCTGACGCAAAAAGGTTGCAACACATTCCTGGCATTGGCCCGATTACCGCGACGGCTTTGGTTTGCGCCATCGGCGATGGCAAACAACACAACGCGGAGGGATATGGCCGCTTGGTTAGGGTTGACGCCAAGGCAGCACAGTAGCGGTGGCAAAGACCGGTTGTTAGCGGTCAGTAAACGTGGCGATGCTTATTTGCGCACTTTGCTGGTTCATGGTGCCCGATCAGTGTTAAAAGTTGCCCACCAAAAAGAAGATCCGCGCAGCCGTTGGTTGCAAAGCTTATGTGGCAGACGCAACAAGAATATTGCAGCGGTCGCCTTGGCCAACAAAAATGCCCGTATCGTTTGGGCGTTGTTAACGAAGAAAACTGATTACCAGCCGGAAGGCGAACCGGCTTGAGTTCGAAGGCAAGCCTTCAAACCCAAGCCGGTTGAGGGAAAGGAATCGTCCACCCACGATTGTGAAGCAATCATTACTAATGGAAAACAGGTCGAACCGGCGTCAGTGCATTGAAGTTTTTGCAAGCCATGCCCATTATTTCAATAGCCTCTAGTACAAGCCGGCATACTGTAGGAAATGCCGCTGTCTGCGGACATGATGATCCGACAACGGCACAAAATTATTGTTTTATATTTTTATAGCTTTCTTCACTTTCATGTACTATTTTTGTGCCTTCATCAATTAAGCGGTTACCCTCGTCTATTTTGATTTGACCATCGCGGACCAAGCCATTTCCACGCTCGACCATTTGTTTGCCGTTTTTCCAGCGTTCATTCAGGTGTGCCATGGCTTGGCTGTCACGTAACATTTGCTCGCCTGAAATAATGGGCATGGCTTGCACTGGAGCAGGACGCTCGGTAGCACATCCCTCTATCAGCAAGGCTAATAAAGCGATAGGTAGATGCCGGGTACTGAAACATTTTTGCATGATAAGGTACTCCTAATAATATTAAGTGGGATGGTTATGAAAGTTATATCGTTATGAGGATGTCCCTGACTTTTGCTGCACAAGCAAATAATCCAGCCATTGGTTGGACAGCTTTTCCTGCACCGTATTTTGTCTCAAACGGGCGTTCAGATGTGGGAAATCTACTTGATCCAGTTCCTGATCCTGGTTGTAACACGAGTATACAAAATATTCCTTACCCGTTTCGGCATCGACATGTTTGCATAGACATTGCGCGCATATCCCTTTCATCATGCACTGCATGGGCGAATTGATCGATCCGATGGCATGTTGGACTTTAGTCAAATAAGGCTTCAGGACATTGTATCGGGCATCTTTTACGGCGGCCATCATGCGGTCCGAGCCAATAACCACCAGATGACCGACCTCTGAAAGCAAAAGGGGTTGTTCGCCCAACCCGCCTTCTGCATACGCCAGCATACATTCCAGAATATTGCCAACGAAAGTTTTGTCTTGCGGACGGGTAGCCGGTATTGCTTTAACGTCAGGTGATGTTTTATCGACTGACCAGATAATAATATCCGATGCGGCTTCAATATCTTCGGTTTTAAAGACATCCTGATTGAATTTATAACCGGCAAAATAAATGACTTTGTTGCCGGCAGCCCGTAATGCTTTACCAATTGAAAACAGTACGGCATTGCCTAAACCGCCGCCGATTAACAACACGGTTTGTCCGGTCGGTATGTCGGTTGGCGCACCCGTTACGCCCATAATCACCAGCTGGTCGCCGACATGCCATGTGGCGCATAAGCGTGATGATGAACCCATTTCCAGTGCAATCAGCGAGATAGTGCCTTTTTCTTTATCGACTTCTGCACCGGTTAATGCCAAGCCTTCGCAGGCCAGCACGGTATTTTCAACAACGGGGGCGTAGCTTTCAAAGTTTTGTACCCGATAAAACTGTCCTGGATGAAATTTTTCCGCCGCCATTGGCGCTTTGACGACCACTTCGATAATTGTCGGCGTTAGGCGGTTAATAGCCACAATGGTTGCGGTAAAAGCGTCGTCGAGTTTGGCAAACAAGGCTTTTAAGGCGGCATCACGCGCCGCCTGATCTGTTGGATTGAGCTGTGCCAGTTCTTGCCCGAACAATTCAACGACATAGGGGTAACCATTTTTGGCGCTAGCCATTGCCTTAACGACATTGCCCGCATAAACCGGATGGTTGTCGCCGTAAAAGCTGATGTATTTACCGTCCTTATGATAGGAGGTCAGCGGTGCGGGTTTGCCTAGTTTTGGCTTGGTTTCATCATCCATAGCGACCAATTCTAAACCGCCATCTGTCCATTGTGGTTCATGGCGCTGGAAGAAATGATTGTCCATGACAAAGGTGTCGGGATACTCGCTTTGATAGATGGTGTTGGGTGACGTTCCGGCGGCAATGTACAGGCTGCGTAATGGTATGTTGATGATCTGTCCTGAATTATTCCAGCGACCATTCTCCAACACCAGTTTGTCAAACTCCATGGCTTGCAAATGCCCAAACTCATCGGCTAATGCGGCTTTAGGACTCATGCCCTCAGCCAGGGCAATGCCTTCTTCCAATGCTTTGGCAATTTCCTCATGATTTTGGCGATAAGCCGGCGCATCAATAATGCCTTTGCGGTAAAACAGCGTCACGCCGCCCCATGACTCAACCAGCGGCTGGAAGTCAGGTTGTTCACCCACCCTTTCGGCGCGTACACGTTCAGCACGAATGATTTTGCCGTGTTCGAGAAATTCATTAAGTATCAGCGTTTCTTCTTTATCGTAACGGTTGCGGATGGTTTGTTCGCCGTAGCTAGCCACCAGCAATTCATAACGGTGCAGGATTTTTTCCACCTGTACAGGATAATACGCCATCAGTTCTGTGGACGTGTCGATAGCGGTCAGGCCGCCGCCTATAACCCCAGCGGGCAGACGCACTTGCAGGTTGGCTAATGACGAAGACTTCGCCGCGCCGGTCAATTGCAAGGCCATCAGAAAATCCGAGGCTTTGCGGATGCCGCGCATCAAATTGTTTTTTATATCAATAATCGTCGGCTTACCTGCCCCTGTGGCAATACAAATATGGTCAAAACCCATAGCCCAGGCATCGTCAATAGTCAGCGTACCGCCAAAACGCACACCGCCGTAACTACGGAACGCGGCACGCCGTTGCAAGGTCAGGTAAATGACTTTAAGGAAGTTTTTGTCCCAACGTACCGTAATGCCATATTCGGCGACACCGCCAAACCCCGCCAGGATGCGTTTGTCCAAATCCTGATACAGCGCATTAAAATCAGCAATCGGCTTAGGCAGGTTTTCGCTATCGCCGGTTAATTCCACAGGCAACGGCTCCAGTTTTAAGCCGTCAATGCCGACCACCGCGAAGCCTTCATTTAACAGGTAATGGCTCATCGTATAGCCCGCCGGCCCCAAGCCTACAACCAGCGCATTCTTGCCGTTATAAGGCAACAGGTGCGGACGCTTGACGTTTAACGGGTTCCAGCGCGTCAAAAAACTGTAAATTTCAAAGCCATAAGGCATGAATAACACGTCGGTCAACACATTCGTTTCAATCTGCGGAATATCAACGGGATCGGTTTTTTGGTAAATGCAGCCCTTCATGCACTCGTTGCAAATACGGTGTCCGGTACCTGGGCACATCGGATTGTCAATAATAATGATCGCCAATGCGCCAATATTATCGCCCCGGCGTTTAACCAGGTGCATTTCGGAAATTTTTTCATCTAACGGGCAACCAATCGTTGTTTCGCCTAACGGATCAACTTTAAAGGTATTGGTTTTTTTGTTGCGCATACCCTTCGAGCAGGAATCAGTGTCACGCTCATGGCAGTAGATGCAGTGGTTGACTTCAGACAATACTTGCCGCCCATTGAAACGCGGATCAGTCAGTTTAAAACCGTCGCGGCGCCGACGCTGTGCCTTACCGCCCATCCATACGGTAAATTCGCCGCGATCTACCGTGTCATGTTCTACGAGATGGGCGAAATCGCGTTTTTTAGGGAATTTGAAACTCAGCCAGGAAGACGCAATTTTTTCATCCTGCGCAGCGATAAAACTCCAGCGTTGTACGATGTCCATCAGGGCGCCGATAAAATCTGCCAGCTCCGGTAATGCGATAATTCCATTAAATTCTGCCGCAGCCATTTCGTGGCCCGCCAAGCGGATACGCACCGCTTCGGCATCCCTATCTGCCTGTTCATAGTTGCTGTCTTTGCCCTTGGCTATCAGCTTGTAATGCGCAGACAACAAACCGATTGCCGCACCCACACCCGCAACGCGGCGTTCTGGATCAGGTTCTTGATTATCTGTTGGGAATGCCGCCGTAATTATTAGTTCAAAAAGGCGTTTTATCGCGTCCTTATCCCAATCATTGGCATCCTGCCTTTTAAAAACAACGCCCAGTTTTTCTACGACTTCATTTTTATAGGTGAAAATGCTGTCAATCTCATCTTTTATTTGTCCCCGTTGCGTTTCATGCTGTGGTGTCACATTAAATAGCTTGGCAACAAACTGTCCCACATAAGGCCCCATGTCCACCAGCAAGTCAGATTGCTTCTCCGGAGATAAACCGGCCCCCTGGCTTTGGCGGTAAGCTGCATATCTGTCGTAAAGCGCGGCATCATGCTGCTGGACTGAAGCATCAAACACGGCCAATAAGTCTTTTAGACGACCTGCATCATATAAATCCGGGTAAGTGAAATTAGGGATTCCTAGCGTAAGGTTATTTTGTTCCATAGTTCTTATGATTAATTAGCCCGGGCCTAAGGAAACTGGCCACAAAAGGGCGTGTTTAGACAGGTGGGCTTAGACAATAGGGGGATAATTTGAGCGCGTATTGTATGTAAATACGTTTTTTTTTGCTACAGATAAAGCGGTAAGGCCGCCTTACGGATCACCCAGTTGGCAACCATAAGTCCGAAAGAATATCTCCAATTAACCAGGGGCAGGTTTCAGGGAAGTTTTCGAACCCAGTTTCTTTAGAAGCTTGATAAACCGCGTCCCCCCAGACAATTTCAAACCACTCGCTATCATTCAATTTTGTTTTCAAACTGGGCAAAACTGGACACCTGTTTCAAATGAAGTTGAATTGCCCGCCGTTGGTTGCGGATAGTCATTTGCCAACTACGGCCTTGCCGTTCTGGCTGGAACTGCCCTTTCAATAAATGCGCTATAAGGACGCACATCCGGCTTGCCAGTTCACGTTGCTCACTTTTGCCCACGCCTTCTATTTCCTCAGCAATATGATCAATATCCAGCAATTCAAATTTTTTATTACGGACTAACCAAGCTTGTTCATTAGCCCAGGCAACAATATCGGTTTCGTAATTAACTGTTGTCATGATTTCTCCCATTAGATTC
The DNA here is from genome assembly GCA_030689765.1 of Methylovulum sp. Lineage (GTDB taxonomy): Bacteria > Pseudomonadota > Gammaproteobacteria > Methylococcales > Methylomonadaceae > Methylovulum. Next base: position 462 of record JAUYEP010000189.1, on the reverse strand, counting down.
AATCTTCTCAGCGAGGATGGTTTGTGTAAGCAAACCGCGCCACAATGTACATTAAATGATGGTATCCAAATTCTTTTTTGTGGATACCTGCAAATATCACTAGCGACGCTATGTCCGATAACAGGCTATCCCAAAAATAATCCCCAACATGCTCACTCTGTTTGTCGTAAAACACCTATCCGTCTAAAGATCACTTTCAGCATCGGCGAGTATTTTAGTCATCTACCGCGTCTTGATCTTAGCTCTTCAATTGGACGGAATTCAGCAATACCTTTTTCAATCGGCATTGTTAATTAAATATAGCATCCAGTTCCGCATTCCGGTAGTGGGTGAAATCTGCAATCTGCTGTACACTTTTCCCTATGACACACTATCAAGAAATCACCTGCCCGAAGTGCGGCAGCAGCGACCTTATGAAGGCAGGGCGTAATGCCCATGGAGGGCAGCGTTACTGTTGCCAGG
>JAUYEP010000185.1 GCA_030689765.1 Methylovulum sp. | reverse complement strand
GGGGGGATTTATCAACATAACTATTTGCTTTAGTAGCATTTTTTATTAACTGTGGGCAGTGATTCCTTAGCCCCAATACTGCCGACTTTAATTCAACGGTATTGGGTTTCACCGCAGCCCATCACTTTTTCGGCATCATTTTGTCAGAGGGTTTGGCAGCGGCATTTTCTTCACTTTCTTCCTCTTCTTTATGGATCTCCTGCAACGATAAGCCGCCAAGTTTACTGGCAGCATTTGCCTTATCCGGCGAAGCAGAACCAAAGCCGTCACTCAAGTTTATTTTCAGCTTAAGGTTATTGGGTGAATCAGAGTTATGCAAGGCTTCTTCCAGAGAAATAATGCCGTCTTTGTAAAGCCGCATCAGATGGGTGTCAAACGTTTGCATACCGATATTTTCCGATTTTTCCATCGCCTCTTTGATGCCATGGACTTCGCCTTTAAGTATCAAGTCACGCACCAGTTGCGAGCTCAACAAAATTTCAATGGCGGCGACCCGTTTGCCCTCGATAGTAGGCACTAGCCGTTGTGAGATAAAAGCTTTTAAATTAAGCGACAAATCCAGCAATAATTGGCTATGGCGTTCTTCCGGGAAGAAATTGAGGATTCGGTCCAGCGCCTGATTGGAATTGTTGGCATGCAGCGTGGATAAACATAAATGGCCGGTTTCTGCAAAAGCCAGCGCGTGTTCCATGGTTTCGCGGGAGCGGATTTCGCCGATCAGGATGACATCCGGCGCCTGGCGCAAGGTATTTTTCAGCGCATCTTCATAGCTCATCGTATCGACGCCGACTTCGCGTTGGTTAATCAGCGATTTTTTATGCGGGTGCAGATATTCGATAGGGTCTTCAATGGTAATAATGTGACCTGCCGCGTTGGTATTTCGATAGTCGATAAGCGCGGCGAGCGAGGTTGATTTGCCTGAACCGGTGCCGCCAACAAACAGAATCAGGCCGCGTTTTTCCATGATGGTACTTTTTAATATAGGTGGTAAACCCAGCTTATCGGCATTAGGAATCTCTACCTTGATATTGCGGATAACTAATGCAAAACAGTTACGTTGCCTGAAGATATTTATCCTGAATCGGCCAATGCCAGGCTCTGAAATAGCCAGATTTAATTCGGGCGTGTGTTCAAAAGCCTTTTGTTGGTCGGTATCCATCAGGCTGTAAGCGATTTGTTTAAGTTGGGCATTAGTCAGCTTAATATTTTCAAGTGGTTTCAGTGTACCCTGAAATTTAGCCGCCGGTGGCGCATCTACGGTCAGATAAAGATCAGAGCCGTCGTGGTGGACAAGGATTTTGAGATAGTCTTTGAATTCCATAGTAAGCCTCGAATAAATGGGTAAGGGGTTGTAGGATGACTGTGACGATGGCGTTAAGCTTACAGCGTTTTCATGTTTTAGTGTGTGTAAGCGTAGAGACGTTGCAATGCAACGTCTGTACAAGCGCCGTAACTGCGTATAATGCCCAATATTTTATACCACACAAAAACTTAAGTTATGAGCAAGCAAAGAAAAGCGGTGGCATTGATTTCCGGCGGACTGGATTCAATGCTGGCGGCAAAAACCGTCATGGAACAGGGCATTCATGTCGAAGGCATTAATTTTTTTACCGGCTTTTGCGTAGAAGGCCATACCCATGCGATACGCAACAAAGACAAAGCCAGCCCCAAGCGCAATAATGCCTTGTGGGTCGCCGAACAGCTGGGTATCAAGCTGCATATCGTCGATGTCATCGAAGATTATAAAAAAGTCTTGATTAACCCCAAACACGGTTACGGCGCACATCTTAACCCGTGCCTGGATTGCAAGATATTTATGGTCAATAAAGCCAAACAATGGCTGGTCGAAAACGATTTTGACTTTATCATTACCGGCGAAGTCATTGGGCAACGTCCCATGTCGCAACGCAAAAACACCATGCCGATTGTTGCCAAACAATCCGGTGCCGATGATTTGTTACTGCGCCCCTTATGCGCCAAAAACCTGCCCGAAACTTTGCCGGAACGCGAAGGCTGGATAGACCGGGAAAAGCTGCACGATATAACAGGACGGTCACGCAAGCCACAGATAGCGATGGCGGGTCAGTTTGGCTTCGATGATTATTCACAACCCGCAGGGGGTTGTTGCTTTCTGGTGGATAAATTCTATAGCGCAAAACTGGTTGATTTATGGCAGGCGCAAGGCAGTAAAGATTATGGGCTCGATGATGTCATGTTGTTAAAAGTGGGGCGGCATATCCGCCCCGCAACCCACTTTAAGCTGATAGTCGCCAGGGAAGAAGGCGAAGGCCGATTTTTGCAAGGCTACAAAAAAGACTACATCAGCTTGATGTCAGTCAGCCATAACGGGCCGTTGGTATTATTGGACGGCGAAGCTTCGGCAGAGGATTTATATCTGGCGGCACGGATTACCGCACGGTTTGGCCAAGGCCGCGAGGCGCAGCAGGTAGAGGTTGCGGTGGTTGATAAAGACGGTATGGAGCGCATTGTTGCTGTGTCACCGTTACCGCAGGCGGAGCTTCCCAAGGCTTGGTATATTTGATGGGTAAAGACAACTATGGATATTACACCGGTTTATGCGCATAATTCAGTAGCAGTAGAGACTGTGAAAGTATTCAATATAAAG
>JAUYEP010000182.1 GCA_030689765.1 Methylovulum sp. | reverse complement strand
CGTCCCTGACCGGGTTCCCACGCAGAGCGTGGGAACCATTAGCGGAAGTTATTTTTTGCCATATCCTGAACAGCGGGTTTTTTGATTGAATATCTAAACCTAATCTTCTATGCTCCACGCCGGCATTGCCCCGAAACCAGTGCCTCCCGACTCATGCCACTGGTAGCTGTTTTAACGGCTTCCAAACCACAATCACAGGAGACTGTATGAAGATTGGTATACCTAAAGAAATTCACTTGGGTGAAAAGCGTGTTGCCACCACGCCGGACGCTGCCGCACAACTTATTAAATTGGGCTTTTCCGTAGCGATAGAAAGCGGCGCCGGTGTTGGCGCCAATATTTCCGATGCAGCTTACCAGGCTGTCGGGGTTGAAGTGCTGCCCGATGCCAAGACATTATGGCAACAAGCCGATATTGTCATGAAAGTCCGTGCGCCGCAGCGGCGTCCGCGTCTGGGCATCGACGAACTGGAGTTTATGTCGGAAGGGACTTGCCTGATCAGTTTTATCTGGCCTGCGCAAAATGCAGCCTTGATGCAGAAACTGGCTGAAAAGCAGATGACCGTGTTGGCGATGGACAGTGTGCCGCGCATGTCACGGGCGCAAAAAATGGATGCGCTGAGTTCGATGGCAAATATTGCCGGTTACCGCGCGATTGTTGAAGCCGCACAGCATTTTGGGCGTTTTTTTACCGGACAAATCACTGCCGCAGGTAAAATCCCCCCCGCGAAAGTGCTGGTGATTGGCGCGGGTGTGGCGGGTTTGGCGGCGATTGGCGCGGCTAAAGGCATGGGGGCGATTGTCAGGTCATTCGACACCCGCCCCGAAGTAAAAGAACAAATCGAAAGCATGGATGCCGAGTTTCTGATGCTGGATTTTAAGGAGGAAGGCGCGGGCGCGGGCGGCTATGCCAAAACCATGTCGCCGGAGTTTATCGCCGCTGAAATGGCGTTATTTGCCGAGCAAGCAAAAGAGGTCGATATTATCGTCACCACTGCGCTGATCCCAGGTAAACCCGCCCCCAAACTCATCACGGCGGCAATGGTTGAATCGATGAAGCCGGGCAGTGTGATTGTCGATTTGGCGGCTGAACAGGGCGGTAACTGCGAGTTGACGGAAGTGAACAAGGTTGCCGTCAAGCATGGCGTGACTATTATTGGCTATACCAATTTGCCCAGCCGTCTCGCCAACCAGTCCAGCCAATTGTATGCGACCAATCTGAGACATTTATTGACCGAACTGTGCCCTGAAAAAAATGGCATCATCAATGTCAATATGGAGGATGAAGTGATACGCGGTGCGACGGTGATTAAAGAAGGCAAAATTACCTGGCCGCCACCGCCGCCCAAACTTTCTGCCGCGCCAGCCGTAAAGCCTGATGCGGCACAAGTGATTGCCGCGCCTGAAAAACCGGATGCGCTGATGTCATTGTTGCCGCTTATTTTCGCAGGCTTGGCGTTGTTTGGCATAGGCGCGGTGGCACCTGAATCCTTCATGACACATTTCACGGTATTTGTATTGGCCTGTTTTGTGGGTTATCAGGTGATCTGGAATGTAAAGCCTGCGCTGCATACGCCGTTAATGAGCGTCACCAACGCCATCAGCGGCATTATTGTCATTGGCGCCATCGTGCAGATTTCTGCGCCGGACACCGTGGTCATCATTTTGGCCGGACTGGCGACGCTTATGGCTTCCATCAATATTGCCGGTGGTTTTTTAGTCACCCGACGTATGTTGGAAATGTTCAGAAAATAACAGGAGAATAGTAATGTCCCATAGTTTAGTTACGATGTCTTACATCGTCGCCGCCATTCTGTTCATTCTGAGCCTGAGTGGATTAAGTAACCAGGAAACTTCACGCAAAGGCAATTATTACGGCATGTTGGGCATGGCGATTGCCATTATCGCCACAACATCAAATGTGTTAGTGACGGCATACAGCCTGTTAGGTGGGGCCATACTCATCGGCGGTAGTCTGGGCGTGCTGTTGGCACGGAAAGTCGAAATGACGCAAATGCCGGAACTGGTGGCGATCATGCACAGTTTGGTCGGTATGGCGGCGGTGCTGGTGGGTTATGCCAATTTTATGGACAGCACCATCAATATTGTCGGTGTGGAAAAAACCATCCATGAACTGGAGATTTATATCGGTGTTTTAATCGGCGCCATCACGTTTTCCGGCTCGGTGATTGCCTTTGGCAAGTTAAGCGAAAGAATCAGTGGCAAGCCGTTGTTATTACCCGCACGGCATTGGCTGAACCTGTGTTTGTTGCTTGGCGTCATCGTCTTGGGCGGCTTGTTTTTGCAGCAAACTGAAAGTGGCGACGGGGGGTTACCGTTACTGTATTTGAATCATGGCGGGGCGTTGCCGCTGTTTATCATGACCTTTTTGGCATTGGCTTTTGGCGTGCACATGGTGATGGCGATTGGTGGCGCGGATATGCCCGTGGTCATTTCCATGCTCAACAGCTATTCCGGTTGGGCGGCGGCAGCGACCGGTTTTATGTTAAGCAATGATTTGCTGATTGTTACCGGCGCATTGGTCGGCAGTAGCGGCGCGATTTTGAGCTACATCATGTGCCATGCGATGAACCGGAATTTTATCAGTGTGATTGCTGGCGGATTCGGTACGGCGTCAGGCAGCGCTGCGGCGGTTGTTGAAGGGGAAGTGCAGCCCATCAATGCCGATGAAGTCGCGTCATTGCTGGCGGAAGCCAAAAATATCATGATTATTCCAGGTTACGGTATGGCGGTTGCCCAGGCGCAGCATACCGTGTACGAAATCACCAAGCTACTTAGGGACAAAGGCAAGAAAGTGGGTTTTGGCATTCATCCGGTTGCCGGACGGATGCCCGGGCACATGAACGTGTTGTTGGCGGAAGCTAAAGTGCCTTATGACATCGTGTTTGAAATGGACGAAATCAATGATGATTTTCCCCATGTTGATGTGTCGGTAGTCATAGGTGCCAATGATATTGTCAATCCATCGGCGCTGGATGACCCCAATAGCCCGATTGCCGGTATGCCGGTGCTCGAATGCTGGAAAGGTGAAACCACGGTTGTGCTGAAACGCAGCATGGCGACAGGTTATGCCGGTGTAGGCAACCCGTTGTTTGTGATGGAAAACACCCGCATGTTGTTTGGCGATGCCAATGTGACCATGCAGGCCGTGTTGAAGGCGTTGCAAGGCTAAAGGTTTTACGCTCGTTCCCAAGCTCCAGCTTGGGAATGTGGCCTTGGAAGCTCTAGCTTCCTGTTATTTATGCCCCATGTCTACACGAAGCTAGAGCTTCGGCTACCGCGTTCCCAAGCTGGAGAGGCTGTGAAAGTATTCGGTTTTTGAAATTTTTAACACAATATGTTGTATTTAAAATAGCTGCTTATCACAATATATTGACATCAAAATAAATAGTTCTGAATACTTTCACAGTCTCTGGAGCTTGGGAACGAGCCGACGAGCCGAAACGGCCCTTGCTTTACTTAAATTAATTTCGGATGAAATAAAATGAATTCAAAATCAGTATCAGACCAACGCCAACATCCCAGGGTAGCTATCGAAACTGACTACCGTCTTTTTTTAAATGGTAAGCACTATATGGGTAAAACCAGTAATATCAGTGCGAATGGCGCATTTTTGGTGGTTCCAGAGCCTGGAATACCGCCCTCATTAGTTTCCCAATTCGGCGACCTGGACATTTTGCTTGATGGCCAGTGGTCGCGCTTCAGGTGTGAAATCATTTACGTAGGCGCAGATGATGACTCATTAAGCCTCGGTGCAGGCATACTGAACATTTTTGCCAAACATATAGATTGATGCTTTTAATGGGTAACCGTATTAAAAAATATCGGTAGTCCTGCAATCAGAATGATGACGTTTGTCAGGCTTACCGACAATACGACTGCAAGTCCTCAAAGGACTGGCAGTCGTCCGGCGCACACACCCCAGAACACCGATGCCATCATTCTGATTGCAGGACTACCAAAATAGCTTGTTCACGAGAAGATATTCATCACGGCGTGTATCCGTTTCTGCGCTTTTTGAAGTACGTCCAGCGACAGGTCAGGCGTTAATTTGCCGTTTGTTAATTTGGCATAAGCCGGAATTGAATTGATATACGGCAGCGCTTTGGTTCTCTGCGAACCGATGTAACTGTGCCGTTTGGCCATAATAATGATGTCCATCAGGCTGGCCTTATCCCCGCCGCTTTCATAAAGCCAATCTTCGGCGTGCATGGGGATATGCCCCAATTCCTCTGAAAACCCCAGTGTGTGAAGCACCAATGAGCCTACCGATGGGCTCAGTAACGCTATGGCGGATTGCAGTTTTTCCAGGTCAGCGTATTCGTCGGGATATTGTTCGGCAAAATGCAATATCGGAATGACGCCTATATTACTGACCAATCCAGCCAATAAAGCGTCCTCTGGATTGAGGGTGCTGCATTCTTCGGCAAGCACAAAGCTGAGGCTGGAGATATGCAAGCTATTTTTCCATAGTGTCTGCATTATTTTCATCAGCTTTACGTCCTTGCAAAAAAACAGTTGCTTCATGCTGATGCCCATGACCAGATTGCGCGTTGCATCCAGACCTAACCGGCTAACTGCGTCATGGCAGTTGGTAATGTTTGATGTCGGTGCATACAGGGCGCTGTTTGCAATCTGAATCAGCTTGGTTACGATAGGCGCATCGATCTGGATAATATCAACAACCTCCTTAACCCCTATATCCTTTTGCATCGCTTTCTTTAAATTTACCGCGACATGGGGCAACGAGGGCAGGCTAAGTTTGTTTTCCCGGTATGCCCTGGAAAAAGAGCCGAAAAAACGGTTGTCGGTAATTTGTTCAGGCAACTCAAGTTCAAGTAATTTAACGGAATAAACTTGTTCGCGGCTTTTATTCGTCCACATCTGGATAATGTTGCCGGGAATGGCAAGCACCGTAACATCAGTTTTAGCGATGGCGGTTGCGCCAAATGTCTTGCCGCTGTCCAGAGGCAAATCGGCGAGTGAGGAATCATGCGTCAGCTGATAGCGGCCATCTCCATTCGGCTGAAACTCAATGCTACCTTGCAGCAGATAAAAAACAGCATTTCTCTTTTGGCCTAACCTGAATATGACTGATCCAGCCGTATAAGTTAATGTTTGCTGTTCCAGATTTTCAACATAAAGGTCATCAAACTCCCTGAGTGGCGCAAATTTTTTTAATAATGTCAGGGGATGTTTTTGGTTACTGACAGTAACCGGTTTCGAGCATTGGAACGGATTATCAGTGCTGACCGGCGGACTTTTGACCGTCATTTTTGGTGTTAGCGACGGTTTCGGGTTTCGGAAAAATAATTTAGTAAACCAATTCATATAACATCTCATTATTTATTGTGGGATAACGATTATTGATTGCCAATGTAGAGACGTTGCAGTGCAACGTCTGATTTTCAATTTTCAGTTTGGAAACCTCCCTGCTGTGTAGACGTTGCATTGCAACGTCCCTACATTATTATGGAACAGGAATTAAGTTGATAGCCATTGTAAACAAATAACCATCAGGCATGAACAAGCCATCAATCAAACGCAACAATAAAGCGGGGATGAGATATTAGTAGGGCGCATTGCAACGGGCTACACACCTATGTTTAACTGTGATCAGTGTCGCTATCAATCAAGAAAACCTTACCAAGATGACTACTTTTAACGAAATTAACTTACAAGTCGGCGCAAAATTACAAATGACGCTGAAATTCGGTTCACAGCAATCCGTGTTTTATACCGAACTCATCGGTTATGCTGAAGACGATTACCTGATTATCAAAATACCCTTTGAAAACGGTTTTATCGTTCAAATTGAAGAAGGCCTGCCGCTCAACTTTCGGATATTTTCAGGCGTAAATATTTTTACATTTAGCTGTACCGTAAAACATGTTTTCCTTGCCCCATTTTGTTATATGCACACCAGCTTTCCGACTGATATTCAGGCGACTGCAATACGCAACGCCATTAGAGCCAAAGCGGATTTTTCTGTGCGAATCAAGGGGCAGTCCAAGTCGGCAACGATGACTGATATTAGTGTCTCAGGCGCCGGAATTACCGCCGATGAAAAGCTGGGTGAGCTAGGTGATGATCTGTTCATTTACTTCCGTTGCCCAGTTAGCCTGACTCATCAGAAGATAGAGATAAGAACTTTTGTGAAAATTTGCAGCGTCCATCAATTACCTGGCAAGCAACAAAATACGCCGCCAAAGTGGGGGTATGGGGTTATGTTCCATGATATTTCGCCGACCAACCAAGTTATTCTGCAAAATTTTGTTTATGAATCCCTGAATCGAAAAAGCGTGGGAACTATGCAATGACGAGGTTCAGGATTTGTGTAGATACTTATGGTCTTAAGGAATGAGTACGGCACATTCGGCAACATAATGACTGCCAGTCCTCTGAGGACTGGCAGTCATGGCATCCACCGAGGGTACAAAGCACAAGACGACGTTGTTTTGTACCCATTCCTAAGCAGGAAACCCATAATGCCAAGCCTATAAATTATGCTCGAATAATTCCCTTATTGGGATTAAGATTCTCGCCGTTGTGTTAGGCGTTAAACCACGGCACAGCCTCCTTTTGGTCATCTTCAGGATTGTCTTATGCAAAACCAGCAAACACTTACCATCGATGGAAATCAGGCGGCGGCTACCATAGCGCACAAACTCAATGAAGTCATTGCCATTTATCCGATTACCCCAGCCTCGCCGATGGGCGAATGGTCGGATGAATGGTCGGCGCGGGGGCAGACCAATTTATGGGGAACGGTGCCGCAAGTTATTGAAATGCAGAGTGAGGCGGGGGCGGCGGGGGCGATACATGGGGCTTTACAGGCGGGTTCGTTGGCGACGACATTTACGGCTTCCCAAGGTTTGCTGTTGATGCTGCCGAATATGTACAAAATCGCTGGCGAACTCACGTCAACGGTGTTCCATATCGCCGCCCGCTCACTGGCCTGTCAGGGCTTGTCCATTTTCGGCGACCACAGCGATGTCATGGCGGCGCGGATGACGGGTTTTGGGATGCTGTGTTCCAACTCGCCGCAGGAGGTGCTGGATTTTGCGCTGATTGCCCATGCCGCCGCGTTGGCAAGCCGTATTCCGTTGATGCACTTCTTTGACGGCTTTAGAACTTCGCATGAAGTGGCAAAAATCAACGTACTCGATGATGTTGTCTTACGCGCGATGATTAAGGACGAATGGATTACTGCGCACCGAAATCGTGGTTTGACACCCGATAACCCTGTATTGCGCGGGACGGCGCAAAACTCGGATGTGTATTTTCAGGCAAGGGAAACCGTCAATCCCTTTTATCAGGCCATGCCGGGGATTGTCCAAAATACGATGGACCGTTTTGCCGGACTAACCGGTCGCCAATACCATTTGTTTGACTATCTGGGCGCAGAACAGGCCGGGCGCGTTATTATTTTGATGGGTTCTGGTGCGGAAGCAGCTGAAGAAACATTGGATTATCTAAACCGTAACGGTGAATCGGTTGGTTTGCTCAAAGTGCGGCTGTACCGCCCTTTCGATGCCGCTAGCCTGATTGCCGCGTTACCTGCCAGCTGCAAAAAAATCGCCGTGCTGGATCGGACTAAAGAACCTGGCTCCGATGGTGAGCCTTTATATAAGGATGTTGTCACGGCAATCGCCCAGAACCACAGTAAATTTTCCGGTTTCCCGACGGTTATCGGTGGACGTTATGGCTTGTCATCCAAAGAATTTACGCCCGGCATGATTAAGGCGGTTTTTGACGAACTTAAACAAGCGCAGCCAAAAAACCAATTCACTCTCGGTATCCACGATGATGTCACGCACACCAGTTTGGCATGGGATGCCTATTTCCGCACCGATGCCCATGCCGACACCTTTCAGGCAATGTTCTATGGCCTCGGCAGTGACGGGACGGTCAGCGCGAACAAAAACACCATCAAAATCATCGGCGAAGCAACGGATTTATACGCACAAGGTTATTTTGTCTATGACTCGAAGAAGTCCGGCGCGGTCACCGTGTCGCATCTGCGTTTTGGTGCTAAGCCAATACGCTCGACTTATCTGATAGCCGACAACGATGCCCAGTTTATCGGCTGCCATCAGACAATTTTCCTGGAACGTTACGATATGCTTGCCAATGCTGCCGATAATGCGGTGTTTCTGCTTAACTCGCCGCAATCGGCTGATGAGGTTTGGGCCGCGTTACCAGAAACCATGCGGCAGCAAATGCACGCCAAAAACATCCGCTTTTATGTGATCGATGGCTATAACGTCGCGGCATTATGTGGCATGGGCAAGCATATCAACACCATCATGCAGACCTGCTTTTTTGCCATTTCTGGTGTGCTGCCGCAAGCACAAGCCATTACCGCGATTAAACACGCGGTCGAAAAAACCTATAGCAAAAAAGGCCAGCGTATCGTTGAATTGAATTTCAAGGCGATTGATGAAACGCTGGCGAATCTGCATCAAGTTGATTGGAATGCAAAACATGTTTTGCACTCCGATTGTGCCATTCCTTCCCGTATCCCCGACACAGCCCCCGATTTTGTCAAGCGTGTCACCGGAGAAATTATTGCAGGACGCGGCGATGCTTTGCCCGTCAGTGCGATGCCCATCGACGGCACGTTCCCGACGGGCACGGCAGCCTATGAAAAGCGTAATCTGGCGTTGGAAATCCCAGTCTGGGAGACGGATTTGTGTACGCAATGCGGCAAATGCGTGATGGTTTGCCCGCATTCGGTAATCCGCAGCAAGATTTTTGCGCTGGACGTGTTAAACAATGCACCGGAAACCTTCAAACACGCGGACATGCTGGGCAAGGATTTTCCTGCCGGTTTGGCGATGAGCTATCAGGTCGCACCAGAAGATTGCACGGGTTGTACGCTGTGTGTCGATATTTGCCCGATACGCGATAAATCCAACGCCAGCCGCAAGGCTTTGAATATGCGTCCTCAACCGCCCTTGCGCGAAACCGAGCGTGCCAACTGGGAATTCTTTTTAAAAATACCCGAATATGACCGCCGCTTGATAAAAACCAATACCATCAAAGGCTCGATGGTCATGCAGCCCTTGTTTGAATTTTCCGGCGCCTGTGTCGGCTGTGGTGAAACGCCGTATTTAAAACTGGCTTCGCAATTATTTGGCGACCGCATGGTGATCGCCAACGCGACCGGTTGTTCATCGATTTACGGCGGTAATTTGCCGACCACGCCGTGGACAAAAAATATTGAGGGCAGGGGGCCTGCATGGAATAACTCACTGTTTGAAGATAATGCCGAATTCGGTTTGGGGATGCGTATTGCTATCGACAAGCAAACGGAATACGCCAAAGAATTACTCAAGTCATTGCGCGAGCCATTAGGCGTTGAGTTTGTTGATAATATTTTGAACGCCGACCAGTCAGAGGAAGCTGGCATTTACGGGCAACGTGAGCGCGTTGCCGACTTAAAACAACGCTTGGCGGCACTGGATGCCATGACTGCCAGT
>JAUYEP010000105.1 GCA_030689765.1 Methylovulum sp. | reverse complement strand
CCAACGTAACTGCCGAATGGTGGCATAACATTGGGTTTCGCTGACTAGTTGTTTGATAGTTATGATTGAGGTTTCCATTCGCACATTTTATCAAAAGACCCTGAAACCCATATAGAGCCTATTTTTATATGATTACAGGTTTAACCCACTACCAAATATAGCATCCAGTTCCCCATTCCATTTAAGCATCAAAAGCATGACGGAATATTTAAGCATGTCCTTACTTTTGCTATGACACTTGGACTTTCGGCGTAAGCGGGCAAGTTGTGCCTAAACAAGCTGTTATAGCCTTCTACCGTATAGGTTTCCGCTTTTGGTTGCGTATGTGACCCGGACGGGACGACAATTCGTAGGGGCTCCAGTAATCGGTCATGACTTTTGATAGGCTGTTGCCTTTAATGGCATCCCGGAGTTTTCGTCCGGTTCCGGTGCCGCGGGGACCCGCTTCGCACTGGAGGAACCGTTTCCCATGCCGGTCAACAGCAATCCATATCCAACAATAGTTTTTTTGGAACCCGCATAGGTGTGCATTTCATCCAGTTCGACGGCCTCAACGCCAGCCGCTGAACGGATGCCTCCAATGGATTCCCCATACGCCTTGATCCAGTTATGGACGGCAACATGGCTGCATTTAAGAAACCGGCCAATAGGACGGAAGCCAAGGCCTTCAAGGTACAATTGGGGCGCTTGCCGCTTAATCGATGGGCTTATCCCCCGATACCCGACGGTATGCCTATAGCCACATGATTTACATTTATAGCGCTGCCGTCCCTTGATTATGCCATCTTTGGCGCACCCATCTGAACCACATTTTGGACAACCCATAGTTATTACTCAACAAACGGGTAAGTATAGCTATTGCTATACTAATTTAACAATATCGATTATTAATCATTAAAAAAATGGCAATAATCTAGTCATTTTGCAAAAACTACCGCCAAACCAACCGCCAAATTTTTTAAAAAATAAAATAAAAATATTGTTAATCAATGAGTTAAATGGCGGAGAGAGAGGGATTCGAACCCTCGATACGTTGCCGTATACACACTTTCCAGGCGTGCGCCTTCGACCGCTCGGCCATCTCTCCTTGTTTCCCCCATATGCCTACGGAAAGCCGCGAAGCATAGTGTAGTTTTTATTTTGTTGCAATGAATTTTATCCGGCAGGTTCTTCAGTGAGCGCTTCCAGTTCATCCCAGCGTTGGTAAGTCTGGGTCAATTTGGCTTCCAGTTGCTTCAATTCTTCTAGCGTGTCGGCGACAATGCTTTGTTTACCGGTGCCCGTCTGGGTATAAAAATCGGCTGAACTGATTTGCCGTGTTAGCTCGGCTTGCCGGTTTTCAAGTTCCTCAATCAGTGCCGGTAATTTGTCCAGCTCTTGTTGCCCTTTAAAGTTAAGCTTCTTTTTTTTGGTGGCAACGGCGGGTTTGTCCTGTTTTTTAGGTTCAGCCGGCTTTTTTGCCGCAACGGCTTGTTTCGCCTCTTCAGTGTAAGCCAGCCAGTCGCTATAGCCGCCGATAAATTCGTTGACCACCCCCGAACCATCCAGCACAAAAACACTGGTGACAACGTTATCCAGAAAAGCCCGGTCATGGCTGACCAGCAATAAGGTGCCGTCATAGTTCACCAGCTTTTCTTCCAGCAATTCCAGTGTTTCCAGATCCAGGTCATTGGTCGGTTCGTCCATGACGATAAGGTTTGCCGGTTTGGTAAACAAGCGTGCCAGTAACAGGCGGTTTTTTTCACCTCCGGACAAACTTTTAACGGGTGAACGCGCCCTGGCTGGCGCAAACAGAAAATCTCCCAGATAAGACATGACATGCCTTTTGTTGCCGGCGATGTCGACAAAATCATTGCCATCGGCAACGGTATCGGCAACGGTCATGTTCGGGTCGAGCTGGTCGCGTAATTGATCGAAGTAGGCAATTTCCAGCCGTGTGCCTTGGTCTACGGTGCCGCTATCGGGCTCCAATTGTTTGAGCAATAGTTTTAATAAGGTTGATTTACCGGCGCCGTTGGCGCCAATCAAGCCAATTTTGTCCCCGCGTTGTATCAGCGTCGAAAAGTGGCTGACGATTTGCCTGTCGCTGTAACTAAAGCATATATCATCGACTTCAATGACTTTTTTGCCTGACACATCGCCCCGGTTCAATGCCAGTTTTGCTGTGCCTTGGGTATTGCGGCGCTGGGCCCGTTCATTGCGCAATTTTTCCAGCGCACGGACGCGGCCTTCATTGCGGGTGCGCCGCGCCTTTACACCTTGCCTTATCCAGACTTCTTCATCGGCGAGTTTTTTATCAAATTCAGCGTTTTGGTTGGCTTCATCTTCCAATGCGGCAGCTTTGCGGCGCAAATAATCGTCGTAACTACCTTGCCAGGACACTAGGTTGCCACGATCTAAATCTATGATCCGGGTTGCCAGCTTTTGCAAAAATGCACGGTCATGCGTGACAAATAATACCGCACCCTGAAAATTCAGAATCTGCTCTTCCAGCCAACTGATGCTTTCAAAGTCCAGATGGTTGGTCGGCTCGTCCAGCAATAATACGTCCGGTTCGATAACCAAGGCTTGTGCCAGTGCCACGCGCCGTTTCCAACCGCCGGACAGGCCGCTGATGCTTAATTCTCCAGGCAGATCGAGTTTGCTTAACGTGGCCTCAATCCTGTTGTTGTAGTGCCAACCGTTATGCGCTTCCAGTTTATGTTGCAAATCACCCAGCTCATTCAGGCTTTTTTCGTCGTCATAATCCATCGTTAAAGACAAGGTGTGATAACGGGTGATCCAATGCCCCAGTTCGCCCAGGCCATCGGCAACGGCGTCATAAATGGTCGCATCATCAGGCAAATCGGGTGATTGCGCTAGCCATGACAATTTTAATTCCGGTTGCCGCCAAATTTCGCCGTGATCGGCATGGACATTTCCCGCAATGATCTTCATTAAAGTGGATTTGCCTTCACCATTGCGGCCCAGCAAGCCAACCCGTTCCCCAGCATCAAGCTGAAAATCGGCATTTTTTAATAAGGCGTGTGTTCCGTAAGCAATTGAAACGTTAGTTAATCGTAATAAAGGCATGTTGGTTTTTACCAGTGATGGAGAGGGTGAGTGGGTATGCCCGCTATATTATATAGAATAATCGGCCTATTTTTCTGAGTACCTGCTTAGGCTATGTCCAGTGCAAACCGACCGTGCAGCATTATCTATCAAGTGGCTGAATCCTGGACGTTAATGTAGAATAAACCCATACTTAATAAACATAATTAACCCAATGACTAATGATATCGCTAAAAAACTGTTGATTGTTGATGACAGTAAAGTCTCAAGGATGCTTGTGCGGGCTCAAATTGTTGCTGTCCATCCCGAATGGACTATTTTGGACGCGTGTTCTGGCGAGGAATCCATTGCACTGGTTGAGAAAGGCCCGCCGGATTACTGCATAATGGACATTAATATGCCGGGCATCTTAGGGACGGATGCCGCTGAAAAAATTCTGGAAAAATATCCATCGATACGCATGGTCATTTTGTCGGCAAATATCCAGGAAACCTATCAATCCCGTGCAAATGCTTTAGGCGCCGCTTTTGTTGCAAAGCCGGTTTCGGAAAAATCGATTGCGCTAGCCCTTAATCACTTCCAATGCCCCAAATGAACCTATTGTCCGAGATGCAGCGTGATGCGCTTGCCGAGGTCTTTAATATCGGCGCTGGCCGTGCTGCATTGAGCATTAGTGAAATTGTCGGTGACGAGGTAAAGCTTTCTGTCCCTTCCATCGAAGTCAAGAAGT
Organism: Methylovulum sp.; assembly: GCA_030689765.1. GTDB lineage: Bacteria > Pseudomonadota > Gammaproteobacteria > Methylococcales > Methylomonadaceae > Methylovulum. Next base: position 6,233 of record JAUYEP010000105.1, on the reverse strand, counting down.
CGGTTGAAATTGGCGTTGAGACATTGCCACTAAATAACGAAAGGTTCGGCACTGTCCATCAGAATTTTACCGGCCCCTTTGAAGCAACGGCGATGTTGCTGTTTTCAGAAGAAAAAGCGCTGGAGATTGTGCGTGACATGATGGGTTCGCAGATGAGCCTGGAAGAGCTTGTTGAATTCGAGCAGGAAGCGATGTGCGAGCTGGGCAACATTATCCTGAATGCCTGCTTATCGGCAATGGCTGACATATTGGGCATTTCCCTGAACAGCACTTTACCTTGTTATACGATTGCATCATGCACTGAATTGTTGCATACGATTACCAGCAGCATGGATCAGGATTATGTTCTGGTACTGAACATTGTTTTTACCAGTGTCAAAAGGGAATCGGAAGGCCAACTTATTTTGCTGCTCAGTTCTGCGTCACTGACTAATCTTATCCGGCATATTGATCACTTTCTTGGGGGCATATAGACATGCCTATGCCGGACACCATTCTGGAAGACGTGTTTAATGCAATAAACCTCGGGTTAATTATTGTTGATGCACAATACAACGTGTTGTTTTGGAATGACTGGATTTTCAAGCATACCCATATCAAACAAGTTGAAGCAAAGGGCCATAAACTTGGCGGCGTATTTTCAGAGCCGTTACCACCCACGTTTTTGAATGCCTTGAAAAATACGCTGGAATATGGCTTGCCGACAATAATATCCAACGCCCTACATCGTTCGCCCTTGCCGCTCTATGATTTTTCCAGCCAGACCAATGAGAAAGTACGGATTAACCAATCCATCACGATGTCACCGCTGCTGCCACAACGTGGTGGACGCCATTGCATAATTCAGGTGACTGACTCGACCACGTCAATCAAGCGCGAGAAAATGCTGCTTTCGCATTCAGAAATCTTAAGACGTGACGCGGTCACTGACAGTTTAACGGGTATCTTTAACCGCAGGTTCTTTGATGAACATTACAAAATTGCTTTTCATAACGCAATAAGGCAACGGCAATGCTTGTCCATACTTATGGTTGATATCGATTATTTTAAAAACTATAACGATTATTATGGTCATTTAAGCGGCGACAATACGCTCAGGGCCGTTGCCCAAGCCTTAAAATCCCAGCTCTTTCGGGCCAGCGATGTGATAGCGCGTTATGGCGGTGAAGAATTTGTTTTGATATTACCTGATTTATCTGCGGGACAGGCTGAAAAGGTTGCAGAAAAGCTAAAAAATTCCGTTTTCAACTTAGCCATTCCGCATAAAAATTCACCGTTATTTAACCAGGTGACTATTAGCATCGGCTTGTCTGTCGGTATGCCGAAAGTTGAATATGACATACTTGGCAGGGCAGATGCTGCGCTTTACTTGGCCAAGCAACAAGGCCGCAACCGTTGCGTTGCGTTGCCGCTTCTTGATGAGGAACAAAAATAGGCTCGCCGGGGTGGACAATTTCAGAGGGGCTGCTTTTTTTGTGGTGTATTGCCGCTATGCGCTGGTCAATTACAATATCGGTTGTCTGGTGTCAACTATCCTAGCCGGTTCCCACCACGGCTACAAAGCTGGATTCTAAAAAACAGAGAAAAATTATGAGAAACAGCCGTGACATTATTGCATTAAGCCCGATACGTTTTGGAACCAGCGGCGCACGCGGTTTGGTTACGGCGTTGACCGATGACGTGTGCTTTGCCTACACGCTGGCTTTTTTGCAAAGCATTACGTTTGGTTCGCGCGTGGCGCTGGGCATGGATTTGCGGCCAAGTAGCCCGGCCATTGCGGGTGCTTGCGCCGCAGCTATCCGTTATGCAGGGCTTGAGGTGGATTTTTGCGGAATCCTGCCCACGCCTGCATTGGCTTATTATGCGCAAGAGCAAGCTATTCCGGCGGTAATGATTACCGGTAGCCATATTCCTTTCGATAGAAACGGCGTCAAGTTTTATCGCGCTAGCGGGGAGATCACCAAGCAGGACGAAATCGACATTATCGAAACACACGCCATGATGCCCGATGTGATAGGGGATGTGCGGCTACCTGAAATTAATCGGTTAGCCTATCAAGGCTATATTAACCGTTATGTGCAATTTTTTTCGCCGCAATTATTGTCAGGGCTGAGGTTGGGTTTTTATGAGCATTCCAGCGCGGCGCGGGAAATTTTACGCGAAATACTGCAAACGCTGGGGGCCGAGGTAATTTCTATTGGCCGTACGGATAAATTTGTACCCATTGATACGGAAGCCGTCAGTGAACACGACGCCAGGCAGGCCCAACAATGGGCGTTGGATTATGGCTTTGATGCCCTACTCTCCACCGATGGCGATGCCGACCGCCCCTTGCTGGGTGATGAATGCGGTCACTGGTTGCGGGGGGATGTTGTAGGCATTTTGTGCGCCCAATATTTAGGCGCACAGGCGGTGGCGACCCCGGTCAGCAGTAATACGGCGCTTGAGCTTTGTCAGGCTTTTGTTGTCATGCGCACACGGATTGGTTCGCCGTATGTCATTGCGGGTATGGAAGAATTAACCGGACGTGGACATCATGCGGTGGTTGGCTTTGAAGCCAATGGCGGCTTTCTTGTGGCGACAGCATTGGAAAAACTGGGGCGGCGTTTAAAACCCTTGCCGACCCGTGATGCCGTATTGCCTATGCTTGCTTTGCTGGCGATGGCAAAGGAAGGCAATATCAAGCTGTCCGGGTTATCCAAACACTTGCCGTCACGCTATACCGCCAGCGACCGTTTGGCGGCCTTTGCTACGGAGAAAAGCCTGCGGCTGCTACGTATGCTAGCCACGTCCCAGGCTGCCGTGCATGACTTGTTGGGTGATTTGTGCGGTTTTGTAAATAGCCAAGATCAAACCGATGGGCTGAGGTTGTTGTTTGAAAATGGTGAAATCGTCCATCTTCGCGCTTCGGGTAATGCCCCGGAGCTACGTTGCTACGCTGAAGCGGATACTCAGGTGCGGGCCGATGAGCTGGTCTGTATTTGCTTATCCCGTCTGAAGTCTTGGTTATAATTATTTAACGGCACATTAAGGGAACACCGATGAAAATCATCCCAGTTATTCTCTCGGGCGGCTCTGGCACCCGTCTTTGGCCTTTGTCGCGTGAACAATATCCCAAGCAGTTGCTGACGCTGGTTGGGAAATATTCCATGCTACAGTCCACCGCCTTGCGGCTAAAAGGTATGGCCTTAATGGACGGCGAAACAGTATCGGCGCCTATTCTGGTCGGCAATGAAGGGTACCGCTTTCTGCTGGCTGAGCAAATGCGCCAAATTGGTGTCCAGCATTTTCCCCTGATACTCGAACCCTGTGGCCGTAACACCGCGCCGGCATTGACTCTCGCTGCGTTGGCGGCACAGTCGGATGCTGCCGATGCGGTCATGGTAGTCATGCCTGCCGACCATATCATTCAAGACGGGCAAGCCTTTAGGGATGCCATCCGCCAAGGGGTTGGGCTGGCAAAAACCGGCAAGCTGGTCACCTTCGGCATTCAGCCTACCGTTCCTGAAACCGGTTATGGTTATATTCGCCTCGGTCAACGCCTTGGGGATCATGCGTTTCAGGTTGCACAATTTGTTGAAAAACCCAATCAAGTGACTGCTGAACAATACCTCGCCAGCGGTGAGTTTCTCTGGAATGGCGGAATATTTGCGATACAAGCCTCGGTATGGCTAGAAAAAATCCAGCAATATCGTCCCGATATTGCTGCCGCCACGGCCCAAGCGTTCAACCTACGCACTCAGGACAATGACTTTATCCGCCCTGATCCAGATCATTTTGCCGCATGTCCCTCTGAGTCCATCGATTATGCCGTCATGGAAAAATTGGCGTCTGCACAATCCAATACCGGTGAGGTTGTTGTCGTGCCGCTTGCCGCCGATTGGTCGGATGTGGGTGCCTGGAATGCCCTTTGGGAAATTGGTGAAAAAGATGGGCAGGGTAATGTATTAATGGGTGACGTCATGGCAATTGATACCTGCAACAGCCTGGTTTTAAGTTCTAAACGGCTAGTGGCTTGTGTTGGTTTAAGCGATGTGATTGTGGTGGAAACGCCTGATGCGGTTCTGGTTGCCGATAAAGCGCATATTCAAAAAATTAAGGATGTTGTTGCGCAAATCAAAGCCGCCGGCCGCACCGAAACTGACGCACATCGCAAAATCAATCGTCCCTGGGGTTGGTATGACTGTATTGATGATGGTGACCGTTTTCAAGTCAAGCGTATTATGGTGAATCCAGGTGCGTCACTGTCTTTGCAACTGCATCACCACCGTGCCGAACACTGGGTCGTGGTGCGCGGTACGGCAAGGGTTACGCGTGGGGAAGAGACATTTCTTGTCAGCGAAAATGAATCGACTTTTATCCCATTAGGCACTATCCATCGCCTGGAAAACCCTGGCAAGCTCACATTGGAAATGATAGAAGTCCAGTCAGGGTCTTATTTAAACGAGGATGACATTGTCCGTTATCATGATAACTATGGTCGTAACGGGTAAGAATTTTGGGTAATGGGTTAAATCTGTTATTGTGTTGAAATGCTTATAAATCATTTAGTTAATAGCTATGTAACCCAGATAAGGAATGTGTTGCTGAACATAGTCAGTGAAAGTAACATTTTGATTTTTAAATTAATGACTACCAAGCAGTACGCCATTGCAAGCAATATGTTTCTAAAAACCAGGAACAATAAAATGCAATTAATTGATTTATAATACTTTTAGTTATCAACAGATTTGACCCCCTACCGATTCATTTTCGTTAGTGTTCATCGCTTTCTCCAGTAATTGTTAAGCCATTATTTAGCAGGGCACTCTGAACACAACAAAACAAATTCCTGTTCAGCTTCAAGCCAGTCATCCATTTCATAGCCGGGTTCAAATCCCCTTTGTTCTGCCTTGCAATAGGCAAGTTCAGCGATTTTGGCATCACGATCTGGAAGGCATATTATTTCGTCACTAGCTGAACTTTCTAGGGGTATCGCTTTTTTACTTGGACTCATTTTCCACCTCATTAAGTTAAATTTAAACAGTCGGCACAGCAGTTACTTCAAAACAAACAGAACTCCAGCCCTGCCGCTAAACCAATCCAAAGTGTCAATCGGCATGAACCGGCTACGTGTTCTAGGGGAAACCGGCATCTTGTACAAGAAAAAGCATCCACCCTCCAGATTGCTTGATCTCGTAATACAAATGCCCCCCAGAGCATGGCCATTCTCGCCCAGTAAAACAGGATGCGCAATGGCTAAAAATGAAGTAAAAAAGGGTATTTAATGAATACTAAAAATATCCATTAATTTGGAAGTATGCCAGTTATTGTGCTGTCTTATGCCCAGCCTTGCTGTTTCCATCAAGCAGTACAGCGCACTAGTAGACATTTTTTTGGGCAGAATCTGAACAAATTGAATAGTGCCGCACACTTAACCCGCCATCGGGCAGCTGCACCGGAACACTGATGTGGGCGTCCTTCCAGGGCAAGCGCATATAAAATTTTAGCCTTTAAAATCAATTGGATAAAATCACAAAAAAGCCTAAATAAATTGACTTTTAAATGTAACTGATTGATTGTCTGTTAATTTAAAAAGTCAAATGCGTTTGCCCTGATCTCCAGCTCCAATAAAATCAAGCCCTTAGATGCATGTCTAAGGGCTTTTTTTGTGCCAGTCGCTTTTTCAATTCAATTTAGTCCTAGTTCTAGTTCCAGTTAGCATTTTAGCTGTACTAACTGTTTAGTCCCGCATTTAAATGGAATAAAATATCCTGAACTCAAGGAGCAAAAGCTATGGGACAAATACTACACGGCACAGCCACGACCACGCACGCCATCCGAGAAAAAATACAAAACTCTAAAGAGAGCATCAGCCAGCTAGCGGCACGGTACGACATCAACCCCAAGACCGCCCATAAGTGGAAGCGGCGGGAGTCCGTCGAAGACCTCAAGTGCGGACGCCGTCCGGGCCAAGGCAGTGTGCTGTCCGACGTGGGCGAGGCCGTCATCGTCGAGACGCGGCGCAAGACTTTGTTGCCGCTGGATGACCTGTACGGCCTGCTGTTGCCGCAAATACCTGCGTTGACCCGCTCCAATCCCCGCCTTCGCGAGCATAAGTATCTACACAACTTTAATTGATTTTAAAACAATGTGTTATATGACATTCCTTGCAGATAATTGCTATATTTTTAGGTTGTTCTATCACGAAATCTGGCTTGAAACAGCAGTTATCTGTATGAAATAACGTGATT
>JAUYEP010000162.1 GCA_030689765.1 Methylovulum sp. | reverse complement strand
TATTCGTGAATATACATTATTCACCACGAAGATCACGAAGGACACGAAGAAAATAATCAGTTATATCAATATATTAAAACTTCGTGCTCTTCGTGTCCTTCGTGGTTATCAGCTTTATATTGAATACTTTCACAGTCTCTGGAGCTTGGGAACGAGCCAAGGTGACGAGTGTTTTTATGGCAATCCCCTGGGAAACCCCGGCACGGTTGTCCATAGCTGTGATTTCTGGTTGACCGGGCTATTCTTTTCGTTAGTTATCTTGTCCATCTCCGGCAACAAGCGCATGGCGACTTCAAGGTTATACTTGGCATCCCAGAATCGGCTGTCCAAGGCCAAAGCCTGACGATAAGCCTGTTTCGCCAACGCGACCAAGGGCATCGCATCGTTGATTGCCATCGCCTCGGTTTTGGCAATCGCCAGGTGCAGATAAATATTGCCGAGGTTGTAGCGGATTTTCGCTTGCAACGCGGGGTCTGGCGCATCGAGGATCAGGTTCAGCGTTGCCAGGGCTTCATCGTAACGCTGCAACCTTTTTAACACCATCGCCCGTGCCAAACGGACTTCCGGCGCGGCGTTGACGACTTTATCCAAGGTGACCTCTTGCCCAATGGACAAGGCGGTAATCAATCCGTTCGTTCGTGCTATGCCATATAGCGTCCACAATTGTGCCAACACCGCCCCACCGCCCAGCAGCAACACCGCCCATAAGGCAATGGTTCTTAAAGATTTTTTCACCGTCTCACCTCGCAAAACTTGACCATCAGCAACAACGCCAGCAGCCCGGTCGCCCATAAATAACACGTACCCGACAAGTCCTGTTTGGGGATACGCTCGCGGTAATGCAGCGGCGCATGTTCCAGGCGGTTGATGTCGGCAATCGCTTGCTGCATGGCATCGGGGCTTTCGGCCTGGTAAGCCTGATAGGGAATATCCAGGCTGGAAAAAAATAAATGCAGGTAGCGTTCCGGCATGGCCCCGGCGTTGTCATCCCGTGCATCTTGCGGCTTATCGAACAGGCCTGGACTGTTGGCGGTGCGTAAAAACAGCCAGTACAAACGGATTTGCTGCTGCTTGAAGTATTGGCGCAATTGCAATTCGCTGTCCGGGTCTATCGCCGCCGCGCCATCGGACACCAATAACACAATCCGCGAGCCGCTTAAAGGCTGGTCGGCAAACGCATCCAAGGCCATGCTCAGGCCTTTGCTGACATGCGTGTAGGCCAGGGCGGGCGTGGCGGTGGCGTTGATCGCCGCTTGTATCGCCTGTTTGTTTTCGGTCAACGGCAATACAAACAACGGCGCGGTGCTGTATTCGGTGATGCCCAGCAAATCATGCGGACGTTGTTTGACAAATTCACCGAGCAAACGCCGCGCTGCCGTGGCTTTGGATTCGTCCGTTCCTTCCGGTGTTTTGCCTGCAAACGTGTTGTCCATGCTATTGCTGCGGTCCAGCAACAAAACGATGTTGGCGCCGTAACCGATACGTTCACGGCTTTGCTCGGTTTGGTGCAGCCCCGCCAGCCCCAACACCAAGGCCGCAACGGTCGCCATGCCGCATAATCGTAGCAACACGGAAATCAACTGGGACAACGGGTCCACAGGCAGCATCACCAGCCACGGGTAAGCGCTGTGTTGCATGCCGTTGTTGAACAGCGGCAACAACGCCAATAGCAAACCCGCCAACAGCCACGGCGTGTCAACGGCAAGCATCACCGCCGTCCCTGTTCAATGTCCAAACAGAAAGCGCAGAGTGTGCGGCATCGCGCCACGGTATCGGCGGCGGTGTCGGCCCCTGCAAAAAAATACTGGTTCGAGGCCTGGAAAAACCATTCCAACTGCGAACTGGCGGTTTGATAGTGCGGATGACGTTGGTAAAAATCCGCCAACTGATGCCGGAACAACGGCGCACCGTTGACGGCGTTCAAAGCCTGATGGAGCACGCTCAAGACTTCGTCGGTTTGCCGCTCCGAACATCGCGCCAATTTTTTGCCGGCTTGTTTGAAAATACGCCGCTTTGGCAAACCCGGCAGATAGCCGTACAGATAAGCCCAATACACCGCGCTGGACAGCGTGACCGCAACCGCCACTAACAAACCGTACAGCACGCCGCCGTTGTTTAACAGCGGCGGCGGGGTATCGGGACGCATGTACTCACCGGACTCGTCTTTCCTGATCGATAGCTCGCGCAACGGCGACAAGGTGAAATGCCACGCGGGAACGGTTTGCGTGACGACATTACCGCCTTGCGCCAAAGGCAGGTCGAAGGCGGGGATGGCCAGCATCTTGACTTCCAGCGGCGCGTAAAAGGCTTGGTACACCAGATCAATTTCATAATGGAAACCGCCGCTGATTTTCCGTTCGCTGATTGCCAGGCGGTTCAGGTTAAGCCAGCGATTGATCGCCCCGCGTTTCGGCAAACCGCCGCGTTGCAGTTGTACGCCGTTGCGGGTTTCCAGAATAACCCGGTGGCGGATTTCATCGCCGTTGACATAGCCGAACGGGCGCGGGGTCAGGAATTGAAAATCGCTGACAGGGGCATTGGGTATATCGGTGCAAGCAGATAGGCACAGCGACAACAGGAGGCCAGTCCAAAACTTTTTCATGCCGTTCTCTTCAAGAAGTAATGCTGAAGCTGCGCCGCATTGTAGTGATCCTCCAAAAACACCGGCTCACTACCGAAGGCGCGGAAAAAGCTTTGTAATTGCCGCCGCCGTTGATCGAACAATTGCCCGATTTTCCGCAGCAACGCCGGACGCATAAACAGCGTCCGTGTGGAACGGTTTTCGCTGTCCTGAAAACTGACCAGGCCCCATTCCGGTAAATCCTGGTATTCGCTACGTTGCCACGACACCAGCGGCACGACAGCATGCTGTCGCAAATGGTGTAACAAGGGCTTTAAGGTGTTTAAGTCGAAATGGAAATCAGACAACAAAAACAGCAAAGACGGACTTGCCGGCAAGTAAGGCAGGGCATTTTGCCAGCGCGGATTTTGCGGCGCAAAGCGGGCGGTTTGTAACCGGCTAATTAAGGAGGGGATCGCCCCACGCTGCTTGCACTGCATTAACACATAACGTGGTTCGACCGTCGCACCGCAAGCAATAAAACTGAAACTGTCCCCATAGCTGAAGGCGGATTCGGCAATTGAAGCCAGGCAATCCGCAAATACCTGCTGTTTGTCGGGTTTATCGCCGGTCATGGAGGCCGACATATCAGCCAGGAGCAGCACATCTACCAGGCTATGTTGCTGATAAACCCGCACCCTATACTGTTCAAACACATCAAGGACACTCGCACGCAAGTCTATGCGCCTGGGGTCGGGATAGGCAATGAGCGGCTCATGGCGTTTAAACAATTGGCCGCTGCTGACCCTACGTCCGGCATGCGCGCCTGGATAAACCCTGTTGCCGGGCATCGCTAAACGGTATTGGAAAATTTCGGGTTGACGGTTTGCCATAGCCATCGCTTATTGTTGGCTGACAATCAACAAAACCACCAAACCCGTATATAGGCCGTAGGCAGGCCAGGTATATTTGCCCAATTGCCTAAACAACCATTGCAACAGTACGCTGTCCGGTTGCGTCAGCGCTTGGGCGGTGCACCACCATAAGGCATTGAGTAAGGGCAGGATCACCAGCACCACTAAACCGTTGCCACCAAAGAACAAGCTGCCCCATGCGGCGGGATACGCCCCATCAGCCAGCCGCAAGATAATTTGCGCCGCTAAAATACCCCAAGCCGTTGCCCCCAGCGTAAATGCCAACAGGAAAAGCCGGTAATTGATGCGGCACAAATATGTCGCAGGCGTTGTCCATGCGGGTGTTTGTCTGGACAGATACACAGCGGGCAGCGCCAGGCACAGCACTAATAGGCTGCTGATACTCAACAAGTTCCAGAATTTCGGGCTGATGGCTTCGTTGATCGCCCCGACATAATAGGCGGCATAAGGTGCGGGTTCCTGATTATCCAGGCCTTCGGCAATGAGTACGACAAACAGGCCTAAGCCTGCGTAGCCCAGGCTTGTCAAGCGTAATGCGGTCAGGTCAATTGCCGATTTTAAAAACTCGATGGTGTTGTTCATATGGATGTTATTGTTTTTGGGTGGGGTACGCCGGGTGCGATTAAAAGTGCGGTTTAACATCGAACCAGATAATTATCGTTCCCACGCTCCGCGTGGTAATGCAGTGCTGGACGCTCCAGCGTCCCATGTCGTCACGCTGGAGCGTGACTGGCTGCGTTCCCACGCGGAGCGTGGGAACGATAAAACTGTGGGCAGTGAAGATCCAGCTTGGGAACGAGCCGAATATCCTTAACTTAACAATGCCGTGCATATCTTCAAAACTCACGGCGCTGCGATTTGCCTCAGGATACGGTTAATAAGATCCGGCATCAGTCCTGCTTTACGATAGGCGTACATCGGGCTGAAAAATATCCGGTGCGCCATCGTCACTGGATAAACCGCCTGTAAATCTTCGGGCAATAAATTGTCGCGGCCTTCCAGCCAGGCGCGGGTTTTCGCGGCGCGGATGAAATAGCTCATGCCGCGCGGGCTGGCTCCGGCTTGCATCAGTTCCGCCATGTCCACATCGTCCAGCCGGATGCCGTAATCGGCGGGGCGGTGCGAAGCTTTCCACAAAGCCAGGGCGTATTCGCGGAGTTTGCCGCTGCTTTGGATCTGTTGTTGGATGTCGGCGGCGACATCATTCAGCGCGTAATAGGCGATGTGTCCGGTCGGCATGTCCAGCACCAAATGGTCGGTGTCGTGGTAGCGCGGGTTAAACATCAGCTCTTGCAGGACAGCGTCGTCCGTTGGCGTGTCGATGCAGATTTCAAACATAAACCGGTCTTTCGCTGCGGCGGGCAATTCAAAGGTCTCTTCGCGTTCGACACGGTTGCGGTCGGCGAACACTTGCAGATACGGCAAGCTATACACCTGGTTGAACGCGCTGACGCTGCGTTCCGCCATAGCGCGTAGCAGCAAGGCATGCACTTGCGGACGGGCGCGGTTGATTTCGTTAAAAAAGAAGGTCGCCAGGCGTTCGCCGTGGCTTAACAAGGGGCCGGCATCGACCCGTGGCTTGCCGTTATTGTCCAGGTAAGTGTAATAAATCAGGTCGGCGGGCATTAAATCAATCGTGCCCTCGACACGCTGGTAATCACCGCCCAAGCCATGCGTGATAGCGCGTAGCAAAGTGGTTTTACCGACGCCGACATTGCCTTCCAACAAGACATGCCCACGGGAAAAAACCGCCAGCATTAAATGGCGCACGGCGGTAGTTTGCCCGATCACAATGCCGTTGAGCTGTTGTTCGAAGCGTAAGGCTTGGTCACGGCTAGCGTTTAAATCTGTCATGGTCATCAGTAAAAAAATCCGGCAAGGGGGGCTTGCCGGAATTGAGGGGGTATTAGCCTAAAAGATGATTAATATCGTTCCCACGCTCCGGCGTGGGAATGCAGCCAGTGACGCTCCAGCGTCACGAAACATAACACGGACTTACACCTTAACTTTTGCTACGCAACGCTGGAGCGTTG
>JAUYEP010000134.1 GCA_030689765.1 Methylovulum sp. | reverse complement strand
TCTGAAAACGCGGTAAGCCGGAGTAAAACAGCTTTAGCTGTTTTTGTTAATAGCCAAACGTTGACGCGCCAACAGCTAAAGCTGTTGGACTCCAGTCTTGGTAGCTCAACTGTGGGCAGTGACGCTTCGGCGTAAAATGGGAATTCATCCTGCAACGCTCCGCGCTGCGTGACGCTGGAGCGTCACTGGCAGCATTCCCACGCCGGAGCGTGGGAACGATGAAATCCAGTGCTTAGTGTTGTAAACGGCGTACCCGCAGGGCATAAAGGCAAAAAAGCCTGCCCACCCTACCCAGCCATTTATTTCAACCGCTCGACTGTTATCGGAATCTTAATCGGAATACCGCCACCGCTACGCTGAGGCTTCTTGTTACCACCGAATAAATTCACTTCGTTATTACCCGTAGAACAACCGCTGCCAAAACTAAACCCGCAACCACCCTGTTCTCCATAAGCATCAAAGGTAGAGCTGGCATATTCTCTGTGACTGGTCGGAATGACAAAACGGTCTTCGTAATTGGCAATCGCCATATACCGGTACATTTCCGCAACCTGCAACTGAGTCAAATCCACGCGCTCCAAAACAGAGGTATTGACTACGCCATCGACGGTTTTGCTGCGCATATAAGAGCGCATCGCCAGCATCCGTTCCAAACCCAATACCACAGGCTCTTCTTTGCCCGCTGTCAGCAAATTAGCCAAATACTGCACAGGGATACGCAACGAACGCACGTCGGGAATATCGCCATCCATGCCAATTTGGTCGTTTTCCGCCGCCGATTGAATCGGCGACAACGGCGGCACATACCACACCATCGGTAGTGTGCGGAATTCAGGATGTAGCGGGAATGCCACTTTCCAATCCATCGCCATTTTATAAACCGGCGATTCCTGCGCCGCCGTCAACCAGGATTCTGGAATCCCGGCTGCCCGTGCTTCGGCTAAAACGGTTTCATCGTTAGGATCGAGGAAAATATCCAGTTGTTGCTGGTATAAATCCTGCTCGTTTTCGCAGCTTGCCGCCGCTTCAATGCGGTCGGCGTCATAGAGCAACACGCCCAAGTAACGGATACGCCCGACGCAGGTTTCCGAACAGACCGTCGGTTCACCCGCTTCGATGCGTGGATAACAGAAGGTGCATTTTTCCGATTTGCCGGTTTCCCAGTTGTAGTAGATTTTTTTGTACGGGCAGGCGGATACGCACATGCGCCAGCCCCGGCATTTATCCTGATCGATTAAGACAATACCGTCTTCCTCGCGCTTGTAGATCGAACCGCTGGGACAGGCGGCAACGCAAGTGGGATTTAAGCAATGCTCACACAAACGCGGCAAATACATCATGAAGGTGTTTTCAAATTCACCGTACATTTCTTTTTGGATATTGTCGAAATTGGTGTCACGCGAACGTGATGAAAATTCCGTCCCTAAAATTTCCTCCCAATTTGGGCCGCCTTCAATTTTTTCCATGCGTTCGCCGGTAATCAGTGAGCGAGGTCTGGCGGTAGGCGGCGCTTTCGATTCAGACGCCTGTTGTAAATGGCTGTAATCAAAATCGAACGGTTCGTAATAATCATCAATTTCGGGTAAATCTGGATTGGCGAAAATATTACGCAATATTTTGCGTTTACCGCCCTGACGAGGTTCTATTTTACCGTTTATTTTTCGTACCCAGCCGCCGTTCCATTTGTCCTGATTTTCCCATTGTTGGGGAAAGCCAATACCCGGCTTGGTTTCGACATTATTAAACCAGGCGTATTCAACGCCTGCCCTTGAAGTCCAAACGTTTTTGCAGGTAATTGAACAGGTGTGGCAACCGATGCACTTGTCCAGATTCAAAACCATGCCGATCTGTGCGCGAATGTTCATTGTGTTTCTCCCTGTTTTGTTTGTTTGGCAGAAATCCCCCCTAGCCCCCCTTTTTCAAAGGGGGGAACTGATGAGGAGACCTTATCTGATTCAGAGAAATGCTCAGGAGTACTTTTAACAACGGACTTCAAGCTATCTGCACTCACCCCCCTTTGCAAAAGGGGGGCAGGGGGGATTTCCTCCAGCCAATCGACCTTATTCATCTTGCGGATAATGATAAATTCATCCCGATTAGAACCGACCGTGCCGTAATAGTTGAAGCCATAACTTTGTTGGGCATAACCGCCGATCATGTGTGTGGGTTTCAATGTCGCGCGGGTCACCGAATTATGGATGCCGCCGCGCCCGCCGGTGGTTTCCGCACCCGGCATGTTGACGATTTTTTCCTGCGCGTGATACATCATGCACATCCCTTCAGGAACACGCTGACTGACCACGGCACGCGCCACCAGCGCACCGTTGACGTTGAAGGATTCTATCCAGTCATTGTCCTTAATGCCTACTTTCGCCGCATCGATTTCACTCATCCACACTATCGGCCCGCCGCGCGACAAGGTCAGCATCAACAGATTATCGGTGTAGGTGCTGTGTATGCCCCATTTCTGGTGCGGGGTAATGAAATTCAACACCAGTTCGTCATTACCGTTGGGCTTTTGGCCTAGAATCGGCGTGATGGAACGGGTATCGACAGGCGGTTTATACACACACAAGGTCTCGCCAAACGCCCGCATCCAGCTATGATCCTGGTAAAACTGCTGGCGACCGGTCAAGGTGCGCCACGGAATGCGTTCGTGGACATTGGTGTAACAGGCGTTGTAGCAAACGTGTTCGGACTCAAGCCCGCTCCAGGTCGGCGAGGAAATGATCTTGCGCGGTTGCGCCTGGACATCATGGAAGCGGATTTTGTCATCTTCGCGGGGTAACGCCAGATGCGTATGATCCAGTCCGGTTATTTTGCCCAAAGCACCCCAGGCCTTGACGGCAACGTGACCATTGGTTTCCGGTGCCAACATCAGAATAACTTCCGTTGCCTCAATATCGGATTCAATACGCGGCAAGCCTAGGCTGATTCCTTCGGCAGTGACCAAGCGGTTCAACTCACCGAGTTGTTTGACTTCGGTTTCGGTGTTCCAGGCAATGCCTTTGCCACCGTTTCCGATTTTGCCCAGCAACGGGCCCAGCGCGGTGAACATTTTGTAAGTGTTGGGATAATCGCGTTCCACCACGACTAAGTTGGGCATGGTTTTGCCGGGAATCGGCTCGCATTGGCCTTTTTTCCAATCCTTAACATCCAATGCTTGCGCCAGTTCTCCGGGCGTATCATGCAATGTCGGTACGGCGACAATGTCTTTTTCCACGCCTAAATGACCGACCGTCAATTCGGAGAATTTACGCGCAAGGCCTTTGTAAATATCCCAGTCGGAGCGCGATTCCCACGCCGGATCAACGGCTTTCGATAAGGGATGGATGAACGGGTGCATATCCGAGGTGTTCAGGTCGTTTTTCTCATACCAAGTCGCGGTCGGCAGCACGATGTCGGAATACAAGCAGGTCGTGGACATGCGAAAATCCAGCGTCACCAGCAAATCCAGTTTGCCTTCCGCGGCTTTATCGTGCCAAACGACTTCGGACGGTTTGTCGCCGTACTGATCGCCGATGTCGCCCAGGTCTTTGCCTTGTACGCCATGCTGTGCGCCCAGCAAATACTTGAGGAAATATTCATGCCCCTTACCGGATGAACCCAGTAAATTGGAACGCCAGACAAACATATTTCGGGGAAAATTTTGCGGGTTATCGGGATCCTCACAAGACATCAGCAAACTGCCGTTTTTTAAGCCCTCAACGACATAATCAACGGGATTTTTTCCGCACTTTTCCGCATCCTTAACCACTTGCAACGGATTAGTTTGCAATTGTGGCGCGGAAGGCAACCAGCCCATGCGTTCAGCACGGACGTTATAATCAATCAAACTACCCTGCCAATCGGCCGGATCGGCAAGCGGCGACAGAATCTCGTTGACGCTGAGTTTCTCATAACGCCATTGGCTGGTGTGGTTGTAAAAAAACGACGTGCTGTTCATTTGCCGGGGCGGACGTTTCCAATCCAGGGCAAACGCCAGCGGCAACCAACCCGTTTGCGGGCGCAGTTTTTCCTGCCCGACATAATGCGCCCAACCGCCGCCGGACTTGCCGATACAACCGCACAGCATCAGCATATTAATGATGCCACGGTAATTCATGTCCATGTGATACCAGTGGT
Organism: Methylovulum sp.; assembly: GCA_030689765.1. Taxonomy (GTDB): domain Bacteria; phylum Pseudomonadota; class Gammaproteobacteria; order Methylococcales; family Methylomonadaceae; genus Methylovulum. The sequence continues at coordinate 4,448 of JAUYEP010000134.1, read as the reverse complement.
TAAGGCCTGCGCCCAAAATGACCATCGAGCGGCCCTGGGTTTTTTCGGCATTGGTAGCGAATTCTCGAGCGACGGCGATAACATTCTGCCGCGACACGCCGGTGATTTTCTCCTGCCATGCCGGCGTGTAAGGCACATCGTCATGGTATGAAGCCGCTACATTACCGCCGCCCAGTCCGCGATCTATACCGTAATTGGCAACCAGCAAATCAAATACCGTGGTGACTAACGCTTCCGTACCATCCGCCAGCGTGATTTTTTTAACGGGGACATTGCGCCGTTGGATCGCATCATGGGGAGAATGCGTAAAATGCGGATGTTCTGAGCCGCCAAAATAGGGAAAGCCCACGCTGGCGGTTTCGTCTTTGGTCTCCAGCAAACTTAAACGCAGATGGACTTGTTGGCCGTCAGCGGTCTTTTGTTCGATATTCCAATGGCCGTTTTCGCCCCAGCGGAAGCCGATAGACCCTGTAGGCGGAACGATGTGTCCACTCGTTTCATCGTAAGCCACGGTTTTCCAGTCCGGGTTATTGTCCTGACCGAGCTGACCGGTGAAATCCGATGCCCTTAAAAAACGGTCCTGCACATAACAGTCACCCTGTTTTTTCAACAGAACTAAAAACGGCAAATCGGTATTTTCACGCACATACTGGCTAAAGTAAGGGCTTTGCCGTTCGACATGAAATTCTTTAAGGATGACGTGCCCTATCGCCATCGCCAGCGCGGCATCGGTGCCTTGTTTGGGGTGCAGCCACAAATCGGCAAATTTGCTGGCTTCGGAGTAATCGGGACTGACCACGACAACTTTCGCGCCTTTATAACGCGCTTCGGTCATAAAATGCGCGTCGGGTGTGCGGGTTTGCGGTACGTTCGAGCCCCACATCATGATAAACCCAGCGTTATACCAGTCGGCCGATTCGGGTACGTCGGTTTGCTCGCCCCAGGTTTGCGGCGAGGCGGGCGGCAAATCGCAATACCAGTCGTAGAAACTCATGCTGACGCCGCCTATCAACGACAGGTACCGGCTGCCGGCGGCATAAGACACCATCGACATCGCAGGAATAGGCGAAAAGCCGATAATGCGGTCGGGGCCGAAGGTTTTTGCCGTATAAATATTGGCGGCGGCAATGATCTCGTTCACTTCGTCCCAGTTGGCGCGAACCATGCCGCCCAGGCCACGTTGGGATTTGTAGGCCGTGCTTTTTATCGGGTCTTCAACGATCGAGCCCCACGCCTCCACTGGCGGCAAGGTTTGCCGCGCCTCACGCCATAACCTGACCAGACGGCCACGTATCAACGGATATTTGAGCCGGTTCGCGCTGTACAAATACCAGGAATAACTGGCGCCGCGCGGACAGCCGCGTGGTTCGTGATTAGGCAGATCGGGGCGGGTGCGCGGGTAATCGGTTTGCTGGGTTTCCCAGGTCACCAGGCCGTTTTTAACGTAAATTTTCCAGCTGCAAGAACCTGTGCAATTTACGCCATGCGTGGAACGCACAATTTTGTCGTGCTGCCAGCGTGACCGGTAACTGTTCTCCCAGCTTCGGTCTTCATTGGTCACTATCCCGTGATTGCCGGAGAAAGTGTCTACTTTTTTCTTGAAAAACAGCAAGCGATCCAGGAAATGGCTCATGATGGTTTACCTATGTTTTAAGGTTTTGGTGTTTGTTTATCGTTCCCACGCTCCGGCATGGGAATGCCGCCTGAGACGCTCTGCGTCTCGCACCGCTTGAGCGGAGCAGGATTCATTCCCACGCAGAGCGTGGGAACGATGTTTTATGTGAAAATCAACACGGCATAGCTGCTGCTTTACGCGCGTAATTCCACCAGGTAATGAAGATGCAGGTCAGATAAAAACCGATGAAGAAATAAAGTGCTGCATCTGGGCTACCGGTAAGATTAATTGAAGTTCCGTAACTCTTGGGGATAAAAAACGCGCCATAAGCCGCAACCGCCGAACTAAACCCCAGCACCGCCGCCGCTTCCTTAGCCGCCGCTTTTCTTGCCTGAGCCAGCACTTGTGCTGATTGCCCTTTGACTGCACACAAGCGTTCGGTCATAAAAATCACCGGAATCATACGGAAAGTTGAACCGTTGCCCACGCCAGTCGTGATAAACAACAGCATGAACATCGCCAGAAAGCCCCAAAAATCGCCCGTGCTGCCCGCCGCAGGCATGAAATGCAGCACGCCAAATACTGCCGCGATCATGACCACAAAATTCCACAAGGTGACCTGCGCCCCGCCCAGCTTATCCGCCAGCCAACCGCCAACAGGCCGTATCAATGCACCGACCAACGGGCCTAAAAAGGCGTACTGGGTGGGGTTAACATCAGGGAACAGGATTTTAATCAGCATCGGAAAACCTGCGGAATAACCGATAAATGATCCGAAAGTCCCAGTATAGAGCCAGCACATCAACCAATTGTGTTTACGTTTGAAAATGACCGATTGCTCTTTAAATGACGCCTTGGCCGAGGCGATGTCATTCATGCCGAACCAGGCGGCAATGCTGGTCACAATGATGAACGGCGCCCAGATAAATCCGGCATTTTGCAGCCAGATAGCTTTAGTCACGTCAGCCTTGACCCAGACTTGCGGATCGCCGCCCCATGAGCCGAAAACACTCATGGCAATCACCAACGGCACGACAAACTGGACGGTACTAACACCCAGATTACCCAAGCCGGCATTCAAGCCCAGCGCCGTGCCTTTTTGCGATTGCGGATAGAAAAAGCTGATATTCGCCATGCTTGATGCAAAATTTCCGCCGCCAAAACCGCACAACAAGGCCAATACCGCCATAAGAACGTACGGCGTTTCTGGATTTTGCACGGCAAAACCTATCCAGATAGATGGCAACAGTAACGAGGCGGTACTGATCGTTGTCCAGCGGCGGCCACCAAAAATAGGCACCATGAACGAGTAGAAAATCCGTAAAGTCGCGCCGGACAATCCCGGCAAAGCCGCCAGCCAAAATAACTGGTCGGTCGTGTATTTAAAGCCGATGCTGGGCAGATTGATGACGACGACACTCCACACCATCCACACAGCGAACGACAATAAAAGCGCCGAAATGCTGATCCACAGGTTACGCGTGGCAATACGCTTGCCGGTTTTTTCCCAAAAATTAGCGTCTTCAGGGTTCCAATCCGTTAGCACCAATGTCGAAGGATGGCTCAATTCCGGCAAGTAGGTCGAAACCTTTGCCAATTCAGGGACGACGCGGCGTTCCATAGCCACCACGGAAAAGTGCATCCAAGCCAAAGCAATCATCACCAATACGAACAGCAGCATGAAACAGCTGCTCCAGATGCCGGTCAAATCGTTCAACATGCCGAAAGTCAGCGGCAACAGAAAGCCGCCCAGGCCGCCGATCATACCGACAGCGCCGCCGACCGCGCCGACATTGTCGGGATAATAAACGGGGATATGCTTGTACACCGCCGCTTTGCCAAACGACATAAACAAACCCAGCACCGCCATCATAAAGATAAAGCCGACCGGGCCTATCGCCAAACTAAAACTGATGTCGCCTTTAATGCCATGCACCACATAATCGGTAGGCGGATAGGACAGAAAAAAGGTGCAAACAGCGGCAACGATAAACGTCCAGTACATAATCAGCCGCGCCCCGTAGCGGTCGGACAACCAACCGCCCAGCGCACGGAACAAACTGGCAAAAATGGAATACGATGCCGCCAGCATACCCGCTGTCTTAATATCAAAACCGTAAGCGCCTACCAGATAACGCGGCAACCACAGAGCCAATGCCACAAATGCGCCGAATACGCAGAAGTAGTACATTGAAAACCGCCAAACCTGCATATTTTTTAGCGGTTCCAGCTGTTTCATAAACGCAACGGGCTTGGCGCCTGCCAGGCGTCTGGCTTTCAGCATCGGCTCATCGTCGGTGACAAACCAAAATATCGCCGCCATCAACAATAGGGCCGCACCCCAGATTTGCGCCACGGCGTGCCAGCCAAAAGCCACCATGACAAATGGTGCAGTGAATTTAGTGACTGCCGCACCGACGTTGCCGAGACCGAAAATACCCAACGCAGTGCCTTGTTTCTCTGTAGGAAACCAGCGCGACGTGTAGGCGATACCCACGGCAAACGAACCGCCCGCGACGCCGATACCTAATGCCGCCACCAAATACATGAGGTATGTGTCAACGGTCGTCAGCAAAAACGTCGCAATCGCGGCAGTCACCATCACCGTGGTATAAACAACACGTCCGCCATACTGGTCAGTCCAGATACCCAGTATTAGCCGGATTAACGAGCCGGAAAGGATAGGCGTTCCGACCAGCAAACCGAATTCAGTTTCGCTTAACCCCAAGTCTTTTTGAATTTGTATGCCGATGATGGAAAAGATGGTCCATACGGCAAAACAGACGGTGAAGGCGATGGTGCTGGCGGTAAGTGCGCGGTTTTGCTGGGAGGG
>JAUYEP010000121.1 GCA_030689765.1 Methylovulum sp. | reverse complement strand
TTTTCAAAGAGGGGGACTGAATAATTACCTATTTTTACCCTCATTTGGAGAAACCAACATGGCATTACCTAATAACCCGCAGCAGTTTGTAGCAAACCCTTTTTTAGCCATTCCAGACAACGGGACGGCCTCTTCAACGCTAACGGTGAACGGCATGGGCGGCTTAATCACCGACCTGAATGTCAGCGTCAGCATTGATCACCCGTGGGATACTGATCTGGAGGTTTACCTCATCACACCAGACGGGCAAGCGATTGAATTGTTCACCGATGTGGGCGGGCGCGGGGATAATTTTACCGACACGGTTTTGGATAACGAAGCATCGGCATCGATAATAAATGGCAGTGCGCCGTTCACGGGCAGCTATCGCCCCGAAGGCAATCTGGCATCCACTTATGGGTTAAGCCCCAACGGCGTTTGGACATTAAAAGTGACGGATGATGAGCTGCTGTTTACCGGCACGCTCAATGCCTGGGGCTTGGCTATCAGTGCCTTTCAAGCCAACAATCCCCCTACCGGCGACGTGACCCTTAGCGATATGACGCCCGAACAAAACCAAACCCTCAGCGTTGCTGATACGCTAGCCGATTTGGACGGTGTGGGCGCCAGGGCTTATCAATGGCAAGCCAATGGCGTCAATATTGGTGCGGGCAAAACCTACACGGTCACCGCCGCTGAGGTGGGCAAAACTATTGCGGTGCTTGCCAGTTACACGGATGGTTTGGGTAACGCAGAAAGTGTCAGCAGCGCCAGCACCAGCGCGGTGACTATGCCGGTCGCCGCAGGTTTTACCATCAGCCCGATGACAGTGCAAAGCACGGGCGAAGAGGGCACAACGGCCCGTTACAGTATCCATCTGAATACCGCGCCGTTAGCCAATCGCGACGTGATGCTCACGTTTGCCAGCAGCGACACTAGCGAAGGGGTTATTGACAAGAATACCTTCACCTTTACTACTGCCAATTACGCCACGCCACAAATTTTAACGGTGCGCGGTGTGGATGATTATCTGGATGATGGCGATATTCCGTATCAAGTGACGGCAACCGTCAGCAGCATTGATGTGTTTTATAAGGGATTAAGTATTAGTCCACTCAGTTTAACTAATCTCGATGACGGCAATGACACCGCGCTGGATTTATACGGCGATGAAGGCGGTTCAAAAATAGACGTGTTGGTGGGTGGCAATGGCGCGGACAAATTGCACGGTTTAAATAAGGCGGATGATTTGTCCGGCGGATTGGGCAATGATTCGCTATGGGGCGGCTATGGCGATGATGTGCTGTGGGGCGAAGACGGTGATGACAATCTGGAAGGCGAGCAAGAAAATGACCTGATGAATGGCGGTGCGGGCAATGACTTTTTGTATGGCACGGGCGGCGGCCTGGACACCATGATAGGCGGCGCCGGGAACGACACCTATTATCTGGACTTTGATGCGGCAAAGGACATTATCGACGATCAAGGCCTGACCACTGACATTGACACCGTGATTATGCCATTCCAATTGACCAGCTACACCCTGCCCACGGGCATTGAAAACGGCACGATTGCCGAAGGCACACAAGCCAGTAGCTTAACAGGCAATGACAGCGACAACGCCTTAACGGGCAATGATGGGGTGAACACCTTAATCGGCGCGGTGGGGCGCGATTCATTATTTGGCGGCGCGGGCAACGATGTTTTAAATGGCGGTGTGGGTAATGACACGTTAAGCGGCGGTGCAGGTAAAGACAGCTTTTTGTTTAACGCGGCGCTGACGGTCAACAGCGATAACATCACCGATTTTAGAGTGGTTGATGACACCATCAAGCTGGAAAACCAGATTTTTATAAAATTGACGGTGACCGGCGTGTTGAATCCCAGCCAGTTTGTTAAAGGCGCGAATGCGCTCGATGCCAATGATTACGTCATTTATAACCCGGCTACCGGTGCGGTGACTTATGATTCGGATGGCAGCGGTGCAGGTCAGGGCGTACAAATTGCCCTGTTGGGTGTGAATTTAGCCCTGACGAATGCTGATTTTGTGGTGATTTAAACATAAACCCGCAAGGCAGTTTTGCGCGGGAGACCATTTGGAGTAAAAAAACATGTTTTTTTACGCCATACTCAAATATAAAGGCGGTAGTGGGTTAACCCTGTGTTTTTCCTACACACGATTTCACTGCCTATGGTTTGGAGTCCATGACTTGGATTACACAAAACATCCAAAACGTGTTTTGGACTCCTAAACAACAAATTTAACCGACTACCAGTTTGCGTTTATTAGGGGCAAATTCCTTATGCTTGAAAATGTAGCTTTATTCGAATCACTTTCTCCAAAAGACCGTGCTGAACTGGAAGTCGGCATGCATTCGCAAAATTTTCCCAAAGGTTCAACCTTGGTCAGCCAGAGCGAGGTTTCAAACAATCTCCTGTATGTCGTACTGTCGGGAAGGCTTAAAGTTTTTATGAGCAACGAAGACGGTCGGGAAGTTTTGCTGGACTTTCTTCAGGAAGGCGACACGTTCGGAGAATTGTCATTATTCGATGAGCAACCGCGTTCCGCCACCGTGATGACTGTTGAAGACTGTAAAATTGGTTTTTTCCCCCGCGCTTATCTTTTTCAGTGCATACAACGCAATCCGAATATTGCGATTGAGCTGTTAAAAACAGTTATCAAAAGGATGCGCAACACTACCGAGCAGGTCAGCAGCCTCGCCTTGCTGGATGTCTACGGCAGGATTGCCAAGGTATTGGCCAATAGCGTTAAAATGCAGGCTGACGGAAAAGAGACCACCGATCCCATGACGCATCAGGAATTGTCAACGATGGTTGGCGCATCCCGCGAGATGGTGACGCGTATCCTCAACGACCTCAAGAAGGGCGGCTATATTGCCATTGAGAACCACCGTATCGAAATAAAAAACCGTTTGCCTGTACGTTGGTGATGGCAAGGCATCTGCGCTATCCAAGGGTTTCGGTTTGCAGGAACAAGGGCTGTGCTGATTTCTGATAAACAAAAAAAAATCCTTACCTTGCTGGCGGATGGCCAATTTCATTCAGGGACTGAATTGGCCCAAACATTGGGCGTTAGCCGCCCAACCATTTGGAAGCATGTTAATGCGCTGACCGTATTGGGCTTGCAATATTGCGCTGTCAGCGGCAAGGGTTATCGGCTGGATAAGCCGCTGGAACTGCTGGAAGCATCCAAGATCAATGCTTATCTTGAAGATCAAACTAAAAGCCTTATAGCCTCGCTCGAAATTCATGACCAGATCGATTCCACTAACCGTTATCTAATGGAACTTGCACAACAACATGCTGCTTCCGGCCAAGTTTGTTTTGCCGAACATCAAACGGCGGGTAAAGGCAGGCGTGGCCGGCAATGGGTGTCGCCATTTGGCAGCAATATCTATTTATCGGTACTCTGGCGGTTTCAGCAAGGCTATGCCAGCACTGCCGGTTTAAGCCTGGCGATAGGCGTCGCCGTTATCAGGGCATTACACCAGCACCCTATCGCCGATGTCGGCTTAAAATGGCCTAATGACATTTACAGCCAAGGCAAGAAGCTTGGCGGCATCCTTATAGAAATGGCAGGTGAGACGGATGGCCCTTGTGCGGCGGTGATAGGCCTGGGCTTAAATTTATTTTTACCTGAAGGGGAGGCGCAAAGTATTACTCAAGCCTGGACTGATTTGAGCAAAGTTACCGGACAAGCCCCGCCCGAGAGAAACCGGTTGGCAGGTAACTTGTTAAATCAGCTATTGTCTGTGCTCAGGGAATTTGAAAGCATCGGCATTAACGCTTTTCTCGACGAATGGCGCAGTTATGATTGCCTGAAAGGCCGGCAGGCCACCCTGTTTATTGCCGGGCAGCCGTTTGCCGGTGTCGTGCGCGGTATAAACGACCACGGTTTTTTATTGCTTGAACAACCCGATGGCAAGCTTCAGGCGTTTGCTTCTGGCGAAGTCAGTTTTAGCCCTACCGCGCCATGAATTTGCTGATTGATATGGGCAACACCCGAATTAAATGGGCCGTTGACAGCAACGGTCAGCTTATCGCCGGGCAACCGCTGCTGAACCGACAGCTTGACAGGCAGAAACTGGTTGACCTTTGGGTAACGGTAACTAAACCGCAATCCATTGGCATTTCCTGTGTCAGTGCCAACCCCTTATTGGCGCTAGTACAATCCGTCGTGCTTGAGCTGTGGATGGGGAGTGAAGTCGTTTTTGCAAAGTCCGAGGCACATGCCTTCGGTGTCGTCAACGCCTATCAACACGCCGAAAAACTGGGGGTTGACCGTTGGCTGGCATTAATCGCTGTCCGTCGTCAGCATTATGCCATCCCAGCCTGCATTGTCGATTGCGGCACAGCGATTACTGTGGATTTGCTGGCTGCTGACGGCACCCATCAAGGCGGCTTTATCAGCCCCGGACTAACACTGATGAAACAGGCACTGGCGCAGGGGACAGACGCGTTGCCGTTTAATGAAACGTATTATGTGGTGGGGCCGGCTAAGGTTACCGAAGCGGCTATCTATGCCGGAACCTTATCCTCTGCAGCAGGATTGATAGAGCATGTATTAAAAATGCAAACAGAAACTGTGCAACTGATCCTGACAGGTGGCGATGCCGGACTTGTCGCACAACAGCTGACAATCCCGCTGGTTATTGATGCCGATCTGGTCTTACAAGGACTGGCGATAGTCCTGGGCGACCGGCAATGAAAATTCTGTTTTTTCTGGTGGTCACCGCCAATGTCACGTTTTTTATGTGGAAATTTAAAACCGGCGCTTTTACACCGGTTATTGCAACGGTTGCACAGCAGACGGCGGCAAACCAAGAACCCATCGTATTACTGGGTGAGTTGAAACCGGCATTACCCAACACTGCGCCGTCTGAACCCATTGAGGCCAAAATCGAACCACCCCCTGTGCGTTGCTACGAAGCCGGGCCGTTTACGCTACCCAGCGACTATCAACACTGGCTTAACGTGTTGGCAGGCAGCTATACCGTTAAACCTGTCAGCAAAGACGGGCAGTCCCCCCGCCGCTACATCGTCTCATCCCCTTCAAGCTCATCAGAAGAGACTGAAGCCAGCCTGCAAATGCTTAAAAAACAGGGCATCACTGATTATTTTGTGTACCGGCCCCAAGATGGTGGGCAGGAAATTTCCCTGGGTATTTTCAGCACAGAAGTAAGGGCTAAAACAATGCAGGGGCAAATGCTTGCCAAAGGGATTGATGCAAAAATTAAAGTCGAATATAAAACAAAAACCCAAAAATACCTGCTTATCAAAAATGCTGATAATCCCCAGGAATTGCTGGCTACCTTACAAAAAACCTACCCGGAGCTTACCCTGAGAGATGGCGAATGCTGGTAAACCTAATAATAGTCTGCAAGCCACAACGAAGGGTTTTCTGCTTTGGGTGATGACTGCCAGTCCTTAAAGGACTGGCAGTCATGGCATCCAACGAGAGCATAAATCACAAGACGAAGTTGTTTTATGCCCATTCCTAAGGTTGACGTACACCCTTCCTGGCTAAAACGGCTTGACCACAGCCAGTATGACGATGCCCAGCAAAAACAGCACGGGCACTTCATTCATCCAGCGGTAATAAATGTGCGAATGCCGGTTGCGGTCATGTTTGAAATCGGATAGCCATACGCCGCAAAAATAATGATAGGCCAGCAACAAGCCGAGCAGCGCCAGTTTGGCATGTAGCCAACCGCCCGCTGAGTACAGGTTCCACGCATAATCAACCAGCATCCAGATGCCGAAGATAAACGTGGCTATCATACTGGGTGTCATAATGCCGAAAAACAGTTTGCGTTCCATCACCTTAAAGCGTTCATTGCTGATGTCATCGGTGCTCATCGCATGATAAACATACAGGCGCGGCAGATAAAACAAGCCAGCAAACCAGGTGACCATAAATATCAGGTGAAATGCTTTTAACCAGGGCATGGCTTATCCTTTCAGGAGATTTTCAATGTGGGTTGATAGTTCGACCGGATCAAACGTACCGGTATAGCGCCGTGTGATGGCGCCGTCAGGGTTGATGACAAAGGTGCTGGGTGTCAGGTAAACGCCACCAAAGCGTTGCGCATGTCCGCCGGTTATATCCAGCGCAACGGGATACGGTAACTGTAGTGCGGAGGCCGTATCGACAACATGGCTGGGTGGGTCGTAATACATGTTGACGGCGATTAGCTCCAAGCCTTGCTTGTGGTATTGCTGATAAATGGCAATCAAATCAGGAATTTCTTTGATGCAGCTAGGACAATCTGTTGCCCAGAATGTCACCACGACGGGTTTGCCGCGCAGGCCTTTTAACGCAATTTTTCGGCCGGTAAGGGTAGTAAACGTATCATCCGGCACATTAAGCGGCATCAATAGGCTGACAAGCCATAGTAGAGCCAGTGCCAGTGCTAATAATCCGGAAATCTTGTATTTAATTGGCATAGGTCAAGTGTACGATGATTATAACAAAGCTGTTAAACTACGCGCTTTTTTAGCGCAGCGTCCTTTTCCATTACACATCCCATGAAAAAAATTCTTATTTCTGACAAATTGGCACAAGCGGGTATCGATTTTTTAAACGGACAGTCCGGTATTGAAATACATATCGGGACCGGTCTTGATGAAGCAGGTTTATGTAAGATTATCGGTGCTTACGATGCCTTACTGATCCGTAGCGATACTCAGGTTACCCCAGCCGTCTTGCATGCGGCAACAAATTTAAAATTGATTGGCCGTGCCGGTATCGGTGTTGATAACGTCGATATTCCATTGGCAACCGATCTGGGCATCATCATCATGAACACGCCTGATGCCAATGCCACCACAACGGCTGAACTGGCTATCGCCCACCTGATGTCCTTGAGCCGCCATCTGCCTACCGCTGACCGTTCAGTGCGGGCGGGCAAGTGGGAACGCTCCAAGCTGATGGGTTCAGAAGTGGCAAACAAAACGCTGGCAATACTAGGCTTTGGCACGATAGGCCGCATTGTTTCGCAGCGCGGCTTAGGGCTAAAAATGCAAGTTATTGCGCACGATCCCTTTGTGGCGCCGGAGATCTTCGCCGAACTGGGTGTGGAATCGGTTAGCCTCGATGAGCTGGTTTCCCGTGCCGATTATCTGACCTTGCATTGCCCGTTGATTGAAAAAACCCACAATATCATCGGCGCTAAACAACTGTCCATGATGAAACAAGAAGCCATGGTCATTAACTGTGCCCGAGGTGGCCTGATTGATGAGGCTGCACTGTATGAAGCGTTAAAAAACGGTCGTCTGGCAGGGGCTGCGTTGGATGTTTATGAAAATGAACCCCCCATCGGTTCACCGCTGCTGGCGCTGGACAATATTGTTTTCACACCGCATTTGGGTGCTTCCACCGCCGAAGCACAGGTTGCGGTCAGTGTTGAAATTGCACGGCAAGCGGTCACTTTCCTGAAAACCGGCGAAGCGATTAATGCGCTGAACCTGCCCCGCGTGTCCGCCAAAGAACTGAAAAAATCGCACGAATACATGAACCTGGCGACCATCCTCGGTAAAGTGTTGGCAGGTTTGGCGACGCAGCCGCTGGAACACATCGAGGTTGCGCTGTTCGGCAGGGCCGCCGAAGTCGCGGTACGTCCAGTGTCAGTGTCCGCACTGATCGGTATTTTAAGCGACCGATTCTCCACCCCCGTCAACCGCGTCAATGCTGAAAACATCGCCAAACGCCAGGGCATTGTGCTGACCGAATCGGTTACCCATGAATCACACGATTACATCTCGCTGATTAAACTCACCGGTCATTATGGCAACCAGACCATTTCGCTCTCCGGCGCATTATTAGGTGGCCGCCAACCGCGCCTCGTGTATATCAACCAGTTTGAAATCGAAGTCGTACCTGAAGGCACGTTACTGGTCACCCGCCATGACGACAAACCCGGCGTTATTTCGGCAATCAGCACCGTGCTGGGTAACGCCAACATCAATATCAGCCGTATGCAAGTCAGCATGGCGGACGAACAATTGCAAGCCATGGCGGTTATCAGCGTTTCCATACCAATAAGCGATGATTTGATACAACAGTTGTGCAATATCGCCGCCGTGCATCAAGTGCTGCAGATTAACCTATGAGCTTTGATGTCATTTGCTTTGATTGTGACAGCACCTTAAGCAAAATAGAAGGCATCGACGAACTCGGCAAACGCGCGGGTTTGGGCGATAGCCTATCCGCGCTGACCGATGCCGCGATGAACGGCGTCGTGCCATTGGAAGCTGTTTACGGGCAACGCCTGTCGCTGATTAAGCCTGACCAAGCCAGCATAGCCTGGCTTGCGGATTTGTACATTGCCGAACAGGTTGATGGTGTGGGCGACGTGTTTGCGGCGTTATTGGCGCAAGGCAAACAAGTCCATATCATCAGCGGCGGATTGCGTCCCGCTATCTTGCCACTGGCGCACACGCTGGGCTTGCCTGAAAGCCATGTCCATGCCGTCGATATTTATTTTAACGAAGACGGCAGTTACCGTGATTACGAACAGGACTCGCCGTTGGCAAAAACCGGCGGCAAGGCGGTTGTCACAGGCAAGCTGCGTCAACACGGCGCTTTAGTCATGATAGGCGATGGCAAAACGGATATGGAAGCGAAACAGGCGGGGGCATATACCATTGGTTTCGGCGGCGTAGCCGATAGGGCTGTGGTGCGCGGGTTGGCTGATATTTATATTGCTGAAGCCAATTTGCTGGCAGTTTTAACACATGTTTTAGCGTAGCGTGGGCAGGCGGTTTTGCCTTTATGCCCTTGGGTACACCATTTCCGCACAGCCCGGCATTGTTCGTGCCCACGCGGAACACCGCATGAGGAGAATCACTTAATGACTAAATATCTTAATAAAACAACCCGCATAGGGACGCCCTCCAGAGAGGGATCAGGCCTTCAAAACAAACGTCCCTCATTAACCGGTTGTTTTTTAGCCACTTTGCTATTCGTTACTGTTCCAGCACATGATATTTTCGCAGCGGATAATATCCAGGCCAGCCGTTATTATGAAGAAGCTGTCATCCAATTCCGCAGCAATGACACCAAAGCTGCAATCATTAACTTAAGAAATGCCCTTCAACAAAACCCAAAATATCTGGCTGCACATATTTTATTAGGACAGGCTTATTTACGTGAAAAGGATCTTGCCGTTGCCGAACACGAACTCTTGCTTGCCGAAAAACTGGGGGCAGACAAGACACTCCTCGTATTATCGTGGGCGCAACTCTATTTATATGAAATCAGATACAGCCAGTTGTTGCAAGAAATCAACCCCAGCCAATACAGCAGCACCCTGCAACCGGAACTGTATCTTTACCGGGGACATGCCCATTTTCAGATGAATCACCTCAATGAGGCCCTCAAGGAATATGAAACAGCCGCCCAGCTCAACCCACAACAAGCCGGGCCGATTTTAGGCAAAGCCAATGTGCTATTACGCCGGGGCGATATGGCGGGCGCAACACTGGCGGCTGATAAAGCAACCCGACTGGAACCCCAAAACGCTGAAACCTGGTACATACAAGCGGCCATAAAACATGCCCAAGGCGACATGCAACAGGCAATAAAAAATTATGACAAATCAATAGGGATCAATCCCGATCATTTGGACGCACGTCTGGCCCGCGCCGGTGCGCTGATGGACTTGGACAAAGATGACCAGGCGCTACTGGATTTGGACTATTTGCGCAAAAGTTATCCTTTCGACCCCAGGGCCGCCTATCTTCGTGCCGTTGTGCTTGAACGTAGTGGGCATAAAGATGAGGCGCACAAAGAACTGGAAGCCGCTGCCGACATTCTCCTCCAAATAAAACCTGAATTTCTTGACCAGCACGCGCAAAGTCTAATGCTCACCGGATTGGTGAACTATAGCCTTCAACGATTTGATCTGGCTACCGCCTATTTGAAAAAATATATCGGACAATTTCCACAGCAGCCTGGGGCATACAAACTGCTGGGCACTATTTTATTGTCCAAGGGGGAAGCCAATAAAGTGATAGAACTGCTTGAGCCGGCCCTTAAATATGCCGCCAATGATTACCGTTTTTTGCTGCTGCTGGGAACCGCTTATGCACAAACCGGAAGGCATGACAGGGCAAACACCCTGCTGGAAAAAGCATCAGCGATGGATACCTACGGCGATGACATCCATACTGAACTCGGCATGAACCGGCTCACCATGGGGCAAGATACATTGGCCATCGGACAACTTGAGAAGGCCGTAAAAAATAAGCCGGAAAACACCAAAGCCGGAATTGCACTGGTCGTCATGTATATCAAACGCCATCAGGGCGCAAAAGCATTACCTATCGCTAAGGCCATGTACGGACATGCACCCGATAACTTAACCCTGCTCAACCTATACGGCACCGCCCAGGTCGCGGCAGGGCAAACTAAACAGGCCAGGCTCAGTTTTGAAAAAGCGCTTTCCCTTAATGCGGACTTTATCACCGCGCATCTCAATTTAAGCAAGCTCGATGTGGCTGAGAAGAAACGCGACCTAGCCAGGCAACGTTTAACCGCGCTTAATAAAAAATTCCCTCAAAATATTGCTGTTTTGTTAGAGCTGGCCCAAGTTGACCAATCAACAGGTGACTATGACAAGGCCAGCGAATGGCTGGAACAGGCCCAAAAAACCGATGAAAAATCCCTGCCGGTTGTTTTGGCGCTGATTGATAACAAACTTAAAGCCGGCAAATACCCTGAGGCCTTAAATGTGGCCGTTGATGCCCAAAAAGATTTTCGGCATAACGTGCAATTGCTTGAGGCGCTGGCCCGCTGCTATGTTGCGGATGGGCAACGGGGCAAGGCAACGGCGGTGTTGCACAACATGGTTGACGAAGTCGGCTTCGATGCCAAACAACTCTATCAAATATCCAGGCAGCAAACTGCGCTGGCGGATTATGCCGGGGCAATAAAATCATTGCAGAAAGCAGCGCAAGGCAATGCGGCTTACTTGCCTGCCCAGATAGCCTTAACGGAATTGCAATTAAGCCACGGGGAAAGGATCTACGCGTTAAATGGCGCCCAAAGCTTGCTTGAGCAATACCCTGATAAAGCGATAGGCTACCGGCTCATGGGGGACATTGACAGCCATGACAAAAATTTTTCACACGCGGTAATCAACTACCAAACTGCTTTGGCTAAAGAAAAAAACGCCGACCTGCTGATGAGGCTGTATCTGGCGCTTAAGCAAGCAAACGATGCACAAAAAGCGTTTAATGTCCTTGAGCAATGGGTTAAAGCGCATCCACAGGACAAAGTGCCTATGCTGGCGCTTGCAGAAGAACATCTTCAGGCCAAGCAATGGGAAAAAGCGCAAAAATATTATGAACAATTGTTAAAAACCAATAAAAATCAGCCGCTACTCCTGAACAATCTGGCCTACATTTACTTTACCACCGGCAATGCCAAAGCACTGGATTATGCAGAACAAGCCCAAAAACTGACGCCTGACCAACCTTCCAGTAATGACACCTTAGGCTGGATACTGGTTAACAAAGATCAGCCTGAGCGTGGCCTGGAATACTTACGCACCGCCCATGCCCGATCCTCGCAGGATCCGGAAATCCGTTACCACCTCGCGGTGGCCCTCTATCGCCTTAACCGGATTGAAGAAGCCAAGCTGGAGCTGGAGCAAGTGTTACAAGAAAAACAAACATTTAATGGCATTGAGGATGCCCGTGCGCTACTGGATAAACTTAGGTAACTCGTAAAAAATAATCACCCACGACATCGTTCCCACGCTCCAGCGTGGGAA
>JAUYEP010000116.1 GCA_030689765.1 Methylovulum sp. | reverse complement strand
AGTAAGACCGGTAGCTATAGAGTGCGTGCGGTCCGGGCTTTTTAACCCTTTAGCCAATTTAACACTTGCTTTTCCCGCGCAGCGGGCGATTTTTTTTGGGTGGTGTAGTATCGTAGTATCGTAGGGTGGGCAGGCGGTTTTGCCCACCTTTATCGTTTCGTTGGCAAACGGTGGGCAAACGATAAAGCTGTTTGCCCACCATACCCAACTACATTCTGGTAATCGGCATTTTTGACTGAAATGCCTAATTTTTTCAAAAGTGGATGAAGCTTCATTTTTAAAAAGCTTAACTAATTGATTTTTATTAAATTACCATAATGAGAATTGCTGGTCTTTACTTTGTAGGTTGCATTTTTTAAAACGGTCGATTTCAGCGCGCCCGACGCGACGCGGGAACCTGCCCTGCCCCGCTCCACTTTCCTTTCCCGTCAAAAGTGACCTTTCTCAACGCAGAAAAATAGCCAACGGGGTCAGGTCTTACAATTTACATTAAAATGTTAAATGTAAGGCCTGACCCCGTTGGCGCATACCATTCAACTTCGCAGGCTTGCCGGTAAAGCTCACTCAGTTGTGCAGCTGAAATCACGAAACTGTCGGGATGTATTGGTTCTATTTTTAATACGGCGATTGATTAAATCATCCGCCAACGACTGGGCAATATTGACATCACAAACACTTTCCAAGCCTTTCCATGCCGGAATACTATTGACTTCAATAACCGTGTAATGCCCATCCTGATCCTGAATGATATCGACACCCGCATAATCCATCACTAATGCTGTTGTCGCTTTAACGGCCAATCCAGCCAATTCACTGTTCAACTCTATCCGCTCACAACTCGCGCCACGCGCAACATTATTTAGCCAATATTTACCACGTCGGCGCATGGCAGCAACTGCACGGCCATTAATGACAAACACACGGTTATCACAAAACCCTTCGCCCGCACAATGCACAAAGCGTTGTAGGTAATAGACGCCGTGACTACTGGTCAGCCAAAGTAAATCGGTCATTTTTTCAATACGGCGTATGCCCTCGCCTTGCGAACCAAACAGCGGTTTGCTGATCAACAAATGGCCTTTTTTTAATTCGTTTTCAGCAAGCGCCAGCGCATCCGCCCTATTACGCAACACCCAGGTCAAGGGGGTAGGCAAACCGGCGTTATGCAACAAAAAACTGGTCATGCCCTTATCAACACTACGCTCCACCGCATTGCCATCATTGTAGACAGGGATGGCCATTGCTTTTAACGCATGCAGTATGTCCAGATACAGCACGACTTCTTCCAATGAGCCGCCCGGCACACCGCGCACAAAAGCGGCATCAGGCAGCGCTTGTCCGAAACCCTGAATAACCAGGGGCTGTTGACCAGGCCCGATGCGGAACTGGCATTCTGTCAGCGACACATAGTCGCTGCTGTATCCCCGATTAGCAAATGCACGCTGTAACTGCTTGCCATGCCAGCCTGGATCATCAGTAAAAATGGCTATTTTACCCACGATGTACCTGTCAACTTACTGAAAAACTTTCGCCGCAACCACAAGTCCCTTTGACATTGGGATTATTGAACTGAAAAGCTTCATTAATGCCTTCCCGGCGATAGTCCAGCTCTATCCCGCCAATAAGAGCCAGATCGCTTTCTTTTACTACCACTTTAACGCCAAAACCTTCAAAAACAGCATCGCTTTCCTCAAGACAATCGGCGTAATCCAACACATAAGCATAACCGGAGCAACCGGATTTTTTTACACCCAGCTTTAAACCGATGCCTTTTCCGCGTTTTTCCAATTGCTTATTAATTTGTCGGGCCGCACTTTCAGTGAGTGAAACAGACATAATGACCTCTTTTATGCTTGGTTGACCAAGACGCTTAATATATTAATAAATTCGAACACTTCTGCCTCGGTGTTCATTTCCCCAAAACTGATGCGGATTGCCGTTTTAGCCTGCTCGTCGGTGATGCCCATCGCAGAAAGCACTGGACTGGGCTTACCGCCGCTGCTGGCGCAGGCCGATCCACTGGACACAGCAATGCCTTTCCGATCAAGTTTCATCAGCAGCATTTCCCCATCGACCCCATGAATGCCAAATTGTACTGTATTAGGCAAGCGGTTCGTGTGCCCTGCAAAAACAGCCAATCCTGGGATACTGCCCAAACCCTGCTCTAGCATCTGTCTCAGGCGAAGCAGACGCCCATTACGCTCGGCAAGTTCGGCTCGGGCCAGTTCGGCGGCTTTTCCGAAACCCACGATAGCGGCAACATTTTCTGTTCCAGCCCTTAGCCCCTGTTCTTGCCCGCCGCCACGCAACAGCGGCTTTATTGGCATGCTTTTGCTAAATACCAATGCACCACAGCCTTTAGGCCCATAGATTTTATGGCTGGACAACGACATTAAGTCGACACCTAATCGCCTAAATGACAACGGAATTTTACCCAACGCCTGGACAGCATCGGTATGCACTGTGATATTGCTGGCTTTTAAGCGCCCGGTAATATGTTCAATATTTTGAATCACGCCGGTTTCGTTGTTAGCCAGCATAATAGAAACCAGTCCGGGCTGCTGCGGGATGAGCTTATCGATAGCCTCTTCAGTGACCAAACCATCCGCATCAACATCGATAATCGTCAGCGCATGGCCCATGCCTTTTAAATGCTGCGCGGGTTCGGTTATAGAAGGATGCTCAATGGCTGAAATAGCGAATGGGGACTGAGGCGCTAGCGTTGCCAAAGCCAGGTTATTGGCTTCGGTACCGCCGCTGGTGAAGATAAGCTGCGAGGCGTCGGCATCACATACGGCGGCAAGCTGCCCGCGTGCCGTATCTATTGCGCTTCGGACAATCCTGCCGTGGCGGTACAAACTTGAAGGATTACCGTAAAACATTTTCAGAAAGGGTAACATCGCGTCCAACACCCGCCCATCAATTGGCGTTGTCGCGTTATGATCCAGGTAAATCATTCAGAGCAGCGCATTAACCACCGCATGGCGATGAACTTCAATAACACGCTGCGATTCTTGCTCCTGTCGTTTGGCCACTTCTTGAACATTATGTTTCTCTAGCAACTCACCTAGCGTGATACCTTTTAAATATTCCCGAATCTGATCACTCAGCCCCATCCATAAATCATGCGTCAGGCAAGCTTGCTGCTTTTGGCAATTGGCCTCACCGCCGCACTTGGTTGCATGGATAGGTTCATCAACGGCGGCAATAATATCGGCAATATTAATATCACTTGCAAATCCACACAGGGTGTAACCGCCACCCGGCCCACGCACCCCCTTGACCATACCCGCACGACGTAAGCGTGCGAACAATTGCTCAAGATAAGACAAAGAAATTGTTTGACGGGCTGCAATTTCTGTCAGTGTAACCGGCCTGATTTGACTATGGAAAGCCAAATCAAGCATTGCCGTTACCGCATAGCGACCTTTGGTAGTTAAGCGCATAAATCCATCCTTCTTTCATAATGCTGTTAAGTTACTGTTACTATACTTAACCCAGCATAATAGTCAACTATTATGCCCTTTGCGCATATCGGCTATTGGCTAAAAAAATATAACGAAATTAGCAGGTTGAATTACATCAGCCAGCATCTTCCTTGTAGCTGTCACCAATTTCACAACCATCCAATGTACAAATCGGCGTTTCCTGGCACTTAATGCCTGCGTCATTGATAGCCTTTTGCATCGTTTCAATCTGCTTATCCAAGGTATTGATATGATCCAGCATACGGTTAATTGCATAAGCAATCGGATCTGGCATATCTGCGGTCAAGCCGTAAGGATCAAAGTCCATTTTGCCGGACACCTCATCCAGCCCAATTGTCGGTTTTTTTGTCTTTGGATCAACAATATGCCCAGGAATTCCCACGACCGTAGCGCCTGCTGGCACCGATTTTAGCACCACTGAATTTGACCCTACCCTGGCGCCAGCGCCAATCTCGATAGGCCCCAGCACTTTGGCACCCGCACCGATCACGACGCCGTTGTTCAGGGTCGGATGGCGCTTGCCCTTGTTCCAGGTCGTTCCGCCCAGCGTTACGCCATGATACAGCGTGCAATCATCACCTATAACCGCCGTCTCGCCAATGACGACACCCATACCATGATCAATAAATAATCGACGGCCTATTTCAGCGCCAGGATGAATCTCAATGCCCGTCCACCAACGGCTAACATACGCAATAAACCGCGCCAGCCATTTAAACCCCGCTTTCCAGCAGTAATGGCTCAATCGGTGAACAATGACGGCATGGACGCCAGGATAGGTTGTCAGCACTTCAAATACCGACTGCGCAGCGGGATCGCGCTCAAACACACAGGCAATGTCTTCTTTTAACCGATTCAACATAATTATCTACTCTTCTGATTATCTTGCGACATCCTTAAAATTCCCCTCAATATATCCAGCTCTTTGGTATCCAGCTGTATCCGGTTATAAATACGCCGCAGACGGCGCATGATCGATTTTGATTTTTCAGGGTGTATGAATCCAATATCAGTCAATGCCTCGTATAAATGCGTATAAAAAGACTCCATTTGCGCCGCTGTTGCCAACGGACACTCACCTTTATCGCCTATTCGCATAGCCGTCCCTTGCAAACCGGCTGCAACAAAAAACTCATAACAGACCACTTGTACAGCAGCGGCAATATTCAACGAACTGTATTCGGCATTACAGGGAATGCGCAGCAAATAGTGGCACAAATCCAGCTCATGATTTTTTAACCCCGAATTTTCGCGGCCAAAAACAATCGCAACTGATTGGTAAGGCTCATTGATCACGCAGATTTCAGCGCATGTCCTTGGTGTGATTTCAGGCCAACTAATCGCCCTGCACCGGGCACTGGCGCCAATAACTAACTGGCAATCCGCCACCGCTTCCTGAAGGCACCCACAAACCGTCGCCGCCGCCAACACATCATCGGCGCCCGAAGCACGGGAGGTCGCATCCGCACTGGGGAAAATTTTAGGCGCAACCAGCCACAAATTATTCATCTTCATGTTCTTCATCGCACGGGCCACAGCGCCAATATTTCCAGGATGCGTTGTTTCGACGAGAACAATTTTTATATGAGATAGCAACGTACCACCCTTCCTTGAAAAAATCGCAGAGTTTACCAAAAGATTTGCTATCCTATGATTTTTAATCAGCCCTTTAAATCAGCATCATGCAACCCATGTTAAATACCGCCATCCGCGCAGCAAGAAGCGCGGGTGACTTGATACTTCGTTCATCCGACAATATTGGTCATCTACGCGTTGACCAAAAAGGTAAAAATGATTACGCCAGTGAAGTCGACAGAATGGCTGAACGGGAAATCATCAGCATCATCAAAGCCGCTTACCCAGAACATGCCATCCTTGCAGAAGAAAGCGGCAGACATCAAGGCAATGATTTTGTCTGGGTCATTGACCCGCTGGATGGCACCACCAATTTCCTGCACGGCTTTCCCCAATACGCGGTTTCAATAGCTTTAAAACATAAAGGCAAACTCGAAGTCGGCGTGATTTACGACCCCTTACGCGATGAGCTCTTCACCGCCAAACGCGGTGGCGGCGCCATGCTGAATAACCGCCGGCTTAGAGTCACACAACAAACCACCCTGAAAGGCGCATTAATCGGCACCGGATTTCCTTTTAGGACAGATCAACATCTGAATGCGTATGTCGGTATGTTCCGCACATTAACCATGGAATGCGCCGGCATTCGCCGCGCTGGTGCAGCCGCACTGGATTTGGCTTATGTTGCCGCCGGGCGATTGGACGGCTTTTGGGAGATAGGCATTATGGAATGGGATATGGCAGCCGGCATTTTATTAATCAAAGAGGCTGGCGGCGTTGTCACCGACTTCTCGTTTAATGACAATTACCTGCAATCAGGCAATGTGATTGCAGCCAGCCCTAAAATGCACCAACTCATGTACCAGTTGATTGAACCGCATGTGACTGATAGCTTGAAATAAACAAGGCATCTGCGAATTTAAAATCAGTCACATAAAACACTGATTAATCCTATATGATAGGGCATGAAAGGCATGTGCCTTTCAATCACCTTTCCAGACCCTGTCTGGTAATCACTCAAAGGCTCTAAAAATTATGAATATCATCAAAAAAACAGTGCTAACCTTTTTTATGGCAATATCTTTAGGTGCAATCAGTACCATAGCATTAGCCGAAGAAGCGGTTAAGAGCCCTGCGTCAAGCCTAAGTGAAACCATCGCACACGTTGAACAAGCTTTAGCTGAAGTCAACAAAAGCGATTTTTCAGCTGCACGTTTACATTTAAAAGCGGCGCGTTCTTCTGCTGAAAAAATTACAGGTCATGATGCCATCGTTAAACAAGCCAATGCCAGCGTTATTCAGGGGCAAATTCTATCCAATTCTGGCGATGTTCAAAAATCAGCTGACGAGTTAAATAAAGCATTAACACTTTATAAGTCAATCTAAGCATTAGCTTTAAGACAGGGCTGAATAGCTTCAACCCTGTCTGCAATGGCTTTGCAAAATTCTATCAAATGTTTGTGATGCCCTGCCTGTTTGGGGATTGGGCGCTGATTCGTGAATGATCACGCGTTGGATCTCCTGGCACAGTTCGTAAAGACTGGTTTGATACGGAAGAGGAAGCCATCCGAGCAAAAGAGAAATTAATCGGCATCAAGCAAAAAATGGCTATCAAGGCAATGGTTAAGGATAATAAATGCTAAAAAAATTACTGCTAACCATTCTCGCCATTTTTGTTATTTTCGAAGAATGGCTCTGGGACATGCTCACTGCTGCTGGACAGTGGTTGGCTAGTGTACTTAATCTGTCGCGATTTGACGAACAGCTTGCAAGCGCCTCACCTTTACAAGCCTTATTAGTTTTTCTAATCCCTTTGGCATTAGTCACGCCACTCAATATTATTGCCCTCTTTCTAATTACACATGGTGGCCTAGTTGAAGGTATCTTGCTTGAGATTGCCGCTAAATTAATAGGGACGTTATTAGTGGCGCGGATATTCAAATTGGTGCGACCGGCATTACTTACGTTTAACTGGTTTGCCAAACTCTACAATAAAATCATCGGCTTATTGCAATGGGCGCATGAGTTGATTCATGATTCAACTATTTATAAGCTAAACGTTGTAGTAAAAAAAGCCGTTAAAAACAGAACTCGTATTTTCTTACAGTATTTTCTGGGCTGATAATACCTGTTTTAGCCCTCTGTAACCCCTTTAAAATAGGCGTGAGACTTAAAATCGTATGGCGATCAAATCCCTAATCCTCAGTAGAAAGATTAAGTCCCGTGAAACTTTAGAGACTTTTGTTGATTAGCCCCCGTTTCTATGTCTACAAGCCTGTAAAAATCAGGCTTGCTTGTTAAAAGACTTTTGCACCACACTTAACTTAGGCTTTATAAGCCTTTATCCATCGACTTAGTATGTTACGAAGGAATTTGGCTATCCTGATTAGGGGCATTGGTTTTGAAAGTCCTTTCATCCCTATTTTCCTAAGTAATCTAAACAATGGCGATTCGTTAATTGGGTTACCGTCCAAATGTACCACCCATTCCGGCAAGTCATTAATGAATTCAGGCAGTTCGGTAAGCTGATTATCTCTTAAATCCAAGAATTCTAAATGGGTCAGCTTGCCAATGACTTCAGGCACTTTGGTGAAGTGGTTACCGCTCAAACCCAAATGCGTTAAATTCTCCAACTTACCAAAGGATTCAGGGAGTTCGGTGAGTTGGTTATCATCCACACATAACTCAGTTAAATGAGCCAGCTTACCTATGGATTCAGGCAATTGACTCAATTGGTTACTCGCCAAATTCAATTCGGTTAAGTGGGTAAGGTCACCTATTGATTCAGGGAGTTGGGTAAGCTGATTACCACGCAAAAACAACCTCGTCAAATTTCTTAGTTTGCCTATTGATTCAGGAAGTTCGGTAAGTGAGCCATACCTTATAACAAATTCAGTCAAACTAACCAGCTTGCCAATAGACTCAGGCAGTTTAGTGAGTAGGCCATCATTCAGATTCAACACACGTAAATTACTTAGGCCACCAATGGCTTCAGGAAGTTCGGTGAGTGGGTTATCATCCAGATCTATGTCCGTTAAGCGACTCAGCTTACCAATCGATTCAGGAAGGGAGGTTAGTTGATTACGCGCCAAATTCAATTCGGTTAAGTGGGTAAGCTCACCTATTGATTCAGGGAGTTGGGTGAGTTGATTTCCATATAAAACCAATTTGGTCAAATTGAGCAGGTTGCCAAAGGCTTCAGGGAGTTCGGTCAGTTGGTTATATGCCAAACGCAAGCTACCTAAACTACTCATGTTACCTATCGATTCGGGAAGTTCGGTGAGTTGATTATTTGAAATGTCTAGGCATTTTAAATTGCCTAAGTCACCTATCGACTCGGGAAGTTCGGTGAGCTGGTTATTTGAAATGTCCAGGTATTTTAAATTGCCTAAGCCACCTATTGATGCAGACAATTCGGTCAATTGGTTTTCCTCTAAATATAATTCAGCCAAATTACCTAGCCTGCCGATAGCTTCAGGCAGTTCAGTCAGTAAATTGCCATTTAATTTTAACTTAGCCAGATTGCCCAGTCTGCCAATGGCTTCAGGCAATTCGGTTAGTGGGTTGTCATTTAAATTTAATTTAGTCAGATTGCCCAAATTGCCAATGGCTTCAGGCAATTCGGTCAGTTGGTTGCCATCTAAGTTTAATGTAGTCAGATTGCCCAGTTTGCCGATAGCTTCAGGCAATTCGTTGAGTTGGTTTTCCCTCAAAACCAAGGTAGTCAAATTGCTCAGATTACCGATGAATTCTGGCAGTCCGGTAAGATAATTTTTATAACAATTTAGCTTGGTCAATTGGGTTAGCTTGCCAATCGCTTCCGGCAGCTCTTTGAAATAGCAGAATCTTAAGTCTAACTCCGTTATATGGGTCTGGTTTGCTAAGGATTCAGGACTTAGCGCAAAGGGGTTGTCACAATAACCAGGCTCTTTTTTCTTCGCTTTTTCTAAGGGATAAACCCAAAATGTAACCGTTTCAAAGCGCATACTGCCATCGGGATATTCTAAATAGTCGCGTACTAACACATACTGAGGGTTACTTTCATCATAAGGCACATCCAGATAAATTTCTCCAAAATAGCCTCCACAGATCCAACCACTATCAGCCATATCGCATGGACACCACGTAATATCGTGTTCCGTAAGCCATTGGCAGATGCTTTGCCGCATGGGATCATCCTCATATTCATAGGTGGGGAAAAATCCTTGCGACATGGCATTGTCATCTGTTGCTTCAGATGTAAAGGTCACAAACAAAACATCGCGTTGTTTTTGGCGTGCAATGGCATCGATAGATTGAATGAGCATCGGCATGAAAAGGTTTCCTTTTTTGTTTGATAGTTGGCTTGCAGTCAGTGTAAATGGCTTATGCGACAAAATAGGGCGTTTACAACTCGCGGGTCAAACATTGCTGCAAAGAATTGCAGTTGAACAAATAAACTGAAATCGCTGTTTTAAATTATCGGCAATTGATTTGGCTGTTTCCTGATGATAAGTAGGTTGCGTAAATTGCATCCAAGCGGATACTAAGGTTCATAGTTAAAATGAATTAATGGTCAGCATTAAAATAATTGACCATATTGCCATTTATTCTGACAAAGACCTCAAGCCCTAACGTGGCTCTGGTGAAAGCACAATAAAGTCTTTTTGCCCAGTTGTATCGATCTATATTGTCAGGCCGCTCAACATCAATGACTAAAACGATAGCATCTTCCATGCCTTTATATTTGTTGATGCTGTCACAGCGTATCCCGTTTATATCACGGTAAATTTTATGGGCGTTGTTACCATAACAGCCGGTTTCACGTTGCAAGGCATATTCGCCAATTTGCTTTATCTGGTAAGTAAAGTCAGCAAAGGGATGGCTTTTTGGTCTTTTATTTAATAACACCGAGCCACCGCCTGATGATAAACAACTGACGATGACTATATTACGCTTATCAATTCCACAACGAATAATGTCATCAATCCTATTTTCTAAATGGTTTAACAAATCTCCTTCTTCATAAAAATTAATGCGTGGATTAAAGCCATTAATTCTATTTTGGCTAGGTGTTATGTTATCAATAAGGATAGAGTCGTAGTTGTTAAAGAAACACCTTATAAAACGATCTATCTGTTGAGGTGTTCTGAGATTGGGTATCAGTTCAATCTCTGGGGTAGTTGGGGTGTTGGCAATTATCCAAGCGTCTCTACCCGCTATACGATCAAAAATAGTTTTATCAATAGGGTGATGATAGCCTGAAATATTTTGCTGACTATCTTCAAAAAATAAAACTATCGCATGAGGCTTCATAACATAGGGAAATAATTCAATCCATTCCTGAATAAAATCTTGCCCTTCATCTATTATAAGTGCGTCAAACTTTCTATTGTCTGGAATGGTATAGGTGTTATTTTTTAATTTTTCAAGCAGAACACGGGCGTGATCGCCAGCACCACCATAGGTTGGATTTTCGAAGTGATGTTGCAATTCCCTACAGGCAAAATGATAAAACGTACCGACATAGCCATTTTCCGATTTTGGATTCAGGTCATCGCGTAGCCAATTACCTAAAAGATGATTAAAACAGACGAATAATGTTTTTAATGGGATTTTTTTGAACAATCTATAGGCGTATATAGCCGCGATCGTCTTACCGCTACCCGCACAAGTGTTGACTTGAATATTGATTAGATGTAATGGATTGGCTCTTCTGAGTTCAAGCTCAGGACTTATTAACCCAATCAATCCTATATCCCTAGATAGGCGCATAAACCGCTCATCATTAATTGATATTTTTCCGTTGAAGCTAGCAGGAGGCAGTGAATCAATCTGCATGATCTCTCTTAAATATGCCGTTATCTGTGCTGATCCTAATTCATACTGGATCGAATCTTCCCAATTAGACAATTCCTCTTGTGCATGATTTAGTGCATTATCGATTGAATCATCAAAAATCAATACAATTCGGTCTGGTAAAATAGTTTCGCTAAGCTCTTCGAGTGTATCATTTAAAAAATATCTAGCTTGCCCTCTACTTATGCAACAAATCCCTTTCTTGAGGTGAACAATAATATAATCATGCCAATCCAAAAAACAAATTTGTTGATTTTCTATAGGATCATATTGTATTTCATATTGCTCTACAAAATCATGATCAACAACGCGATGCTCAACTTTAAATGAATTGAAGGCAAGGCCGCATCCCCCGTAGAGTTGTTCTACCAAAAGCAACTTTATAGTGGAGAAGGGCCATGCCAGTCGAAGACTTTATCATCTATGTGTATTGCTGTGTAGACGACA
>JAUYEP010000100.1 GCA_030689765.1 Methylovulum sp. | reverse complement strand
AGTACCCTTCAAATGAATAAGCCATCCCAAATCGATATAAATGAATAAGTCTTCAATGGTGTTTCTATATCAGTTTAATTTGTTTGGGCGTTTTGAATTCAGCCCGTCAATGTCAAAGGCCGATATTGGCGCTTTGGTTTCTTGCTATGCCGATCCTGCTTACTGGAGCAAGACACTAAGCCAAGAAGTTGAGCGGCCTTTAAGCTAATTTTACATTTTTGGCGGGATGGGCAAAATTAGCCACATTGGGGATAATGCTGATAACCATTTGTGAAGCCATCTAATGTACATACCAAACAACTCGTCCGACTCATCAAAAGAGGTACTTTTATGCATGCATTAAAAAAACAGTTAAAACAAAATCTGACTTTGATATTTTTCAGCACTCTCCTTTCTGCTTATACCCCTGCAATGGCAGAATCAGACATGCAAACTCAAGAAAAAGTCCTCAGAGCGCGTGAAATGACCTATCAGCAAAAAACAGATCACTCAGCCCATGTAACCCCAATAGATAAGAGCCTTGATTTTCATGGTGTTTTTTACGGTTATCTCCCTTGCAAAGGTTGCAATGGGATTAAAGCGACACTGTCGTTAAAACAAAAGGACAATTATTTGTTGGTGACCCAGCCAGCAAAGGAATCCTCAAAGGAGTTGTATGAAAAGGGAAAATATAGTTGGAATGATGAAACCCGTACCGTTGTTTTAACACCGCGTAAGGAAGCAACCCTTCGGCAATATCGTATTGAAGATGAAGGGACGCTCATTCAGCTTGACAGTGACGGAGGGCTGATGACGGGTGGGCAGGAAGACCGTTATATCTTGCGCAGAAGCGATACGGTAAAGTCACGTGAGGTACATATCCATTAAGATTTCTTTGCTGGATGATTGGGGGGGCAGTGCAAAGCGGGCGGTTTTGAAGGGCCCTGTGCGGCAATTCCGTATACAGGAATCTGTGAGGGGGCAGTTGGGTAATTGGCTGCCCTACCCCGATTGCCCCGCAGCAGGGGTATTATTAAAGCATCAATAATATGCTTAATATGATTACGGCGCCGTATCACCCCCTGCTGGCGCATAGCCATCGACTTTGACTTCAATCAGCGGCTGTTCTTCCTGTCCCATCTGGCGGAAAACCAAAGCACCCGCCAGTGTTGCAGGAGCGGCGGCGGTGCAAGTCCCCTTAACCAATAGCCATGCCGAATCCCTGACGGACGAGCCATCATCATCACGGAAATTGATATCCGAGGTGAAATCCACCCAGTTTTGGCTTAACGGCGCGATGCTGGTGAGTGGGCGGGATGAGTCGCCCGGTTGATGGACAACTGAGGTAAAGGTCAAGCCCGCCCGATACAACACGTCGTCGGACTGTCCGCCCCCCGTTGTCGTGTAATGATAAGCGACCGACAGCGGCCTGCGGTTTTTAAAGCCGGCGCGGAGAAAGTCGTTGATTTCGAAATACTGGAACCCAGGGCTGGCTGCCCGGCGGTCATAATCGACATTGTTCAGCCGGATTTTGGCAGCATAAATGCAGCTTGTGCCTTTCCGCCAAACCCTATCGGTGACAGTGCCCACGGTAATTGGCTGATTAAGGGTATAGGCATTATTCATGACGATATTGCGGACAGTGTTTGCGGTTTGGGCATAGCCTGCCAACGGCGGCGTGAGATTGGGTATCGCGCAAGTGTTGTTGGCGCCAGTGCCGGGTGAAAAGGTGGGGGGTGTGGAACCGTTGGGATTGGAACCAAAGTCTCCCGTCAGGTTACACCTGACATAGGCTGATGTGCCACCAGAAACCGCAGATCCAGTGGCAGGTAATTTAACAAATCCGGTTGCCATCGCCGGAACAGTGGTTACTAATAAGCTACCGAGCAGGGTATTGATAATAATTGTTTTTTTCATGAGTTTACCTAGATGGGATGATGGATTGTTGATAAGCGTCTGTCTAATGAAAGTAAGTTTCTGACAAACAGGACAATTCGTCCGTGAAAAAAAGGCGATGGCATCAGAACCCATGCCCCACACAAGTTGTAACTTGTGTCCCATCCACGACCACGCCGTCCGGGCAGGTTGCGGATGTGAAATTGGTTTGGCTGTCGATGAGTGTGGAATCCGCGTTTTGTGCATCCGCCAGATTGGCACCGCGAAGGTCGGCGCCCGACAAATTGGTCCCGGCGAGATTAGCGCCGGCAAGATTGGCTTCGTGCAGGTTAGCGTCCGAAAAATCGGCCTTGCTCAAATTGGCTTCCGTCAAATCGGCTTGGCGCAGTGTTGCGCCAGTTAGGGAACCCGCTGAAAGTTTGGCGTAGGTCATATCCGTTCTGCTTAAATCAGCACCTTCCAAGTGGCTAACCCCCATATCTGCGCCGGTAAGGGTGGCCCCCGTCAATGTTGCCCCAGCCAAATTGGCGGCTTTCATTTTGCTGCCATAAAGATTGGCATTGGCAAAATTGACGCCACTCAGATTTGCCGATTCGGCAATCACCGGATTGTTGCCGTCCGATTGCAATCCCGACAAATTGGCGTGGTCTATCTGGGTGTCCTGGCCTATGACCAAAGA
>JAUYEP010000093.1 GCA_030689765.1 Methylovulum sp. | reverse complement strand
AGCGAAGAAATGGTCGCCCACCATATCCCTGCCAATACGTTATTGGCGATGGGCGTGTTAATTCAAAACCTGGATCTAAACAGATGCAGGGTCCGTAATGAGTTTAATGAAAAATATGCAGCGTTTAAACAGACAGAAAATCAAGCTACTTTCAAAACGCTGTTTGCCCACCATAGTTATGTAGAGACGTAGCACCGCTACGTCTGCACCGCCACGTCTACGGATTACACGCCGCATACCGACAAAGACGGGGGGCAAAGACGTTGCAGTGCAACGTCTCTACAGGGGGTTCCATTACTAAAAGTACGAAAACGTACGTTAAGGTTTTTACCACGGAAATTTGAGCATTCAGAATGCCTATTAAATTGATTTGTAGACTATTCTGTCTTCTAAGTGGCAAAAAACGATTAAATAGACACTTTTTTGAAGCTTTATTATGTCTACAAAGTATTAACATTGTAGACATTGAAGTAACAACGTGGCTTTGAATTGCTTTTTATTCCTTAGCGTACGTTTTCGTACTTTTAGTAATGGAACCCCATTTATGCCCCAGAGGGTACGCCGGAGCGTGGGAACGATAAAAAGCCTTACGAAAGCTCAAAACTCGGCATCATGATAAACATTTTGCACATCATCCAAATCATCTAGCATATCTAAAAACTTTTCAAACAATACCAAATCATCACCGCTAACCACAGTGGAACCTCTGGGCAGAAATTGAATTTCGTCCACATCAAAATCAATCTCGCCAAATGAATCGGCTAAGGCTTGCTTGGCCTTAAAATAGTCGGCAGGCGTCATGAATACGGTGATTTTTCCATCGTCGCTTTCAACATCGGCGACATCCACATCGGCTGTTAACAAGGCGTCAAGCACCGTGTCTTCGTCATCATGTTTAAATGCCAAAATCGCCGCATGATCAAACATGTGGCTGACCGTGCCTTGGGTTCCAATCTTACATTTTGTTTTGGTAAAACACAGACGCACATCACCAAAAGTACGGTTAGGGTTATCGGTCAGACAGTCGATAATCACCATGCAGCCGCCAGGACCATAGCCTTCATATCGCGTAACCGCGAAATCTTCGCCTCCCCCACCTTTAGCTTTCTCGATAGCTTTATCAATGACGTGGGTAGGTACCTGGTTTTTCTTGGCCCGTTCAATCAGCCCCCGTAATGCTAAATTCCCATCCGGGTCGACGCCTCCCGATTTAGCGCACACGAATATTTCACGACCATATTTACTGTAAACCTTTGCCTTGGCATCAGACGTTTTCGCCATGGACACTTTACGGTTTTGATAGGCTCTGCCCATTGGGTTGTTGCTCCATTGAAAAAGATAAAAGCGCGGATTTTACAGTTAAGTAATTGCATAGGGAAACTTTTAGTTGTCTCATCAGACGGCAACCCAGTTCTTGATATGTCGCTAAACCCATCCTTTTGTTTGATGAAATGTCTTGCGGAATATTGACCGTAACTATCGGACAGGACGAACCCAGAGATAGCATGTTATGGATTTATGCGCGTTTCTAAACGCTTGAGTAATGTAAAACAAACTTCATGATACCGGCTTCGCGTCGTATTAAACCTTTCAAGCCTAATGCTAAAAACCCGGGGTCGTTATGCAGCCTTTTTTTATAGGCATCTTCGATTTTTACTGCCTTATCATTATCTGAAGCATATTGAAGAACAAATACTGATTGTAGATTTTTTGCGAGGGCTACGGTAATTATGAATTCTTCGGTTTTGCCTTTAACCTTGCCCAAAGCCGTCCCGAAAGAATCCCTATGAAGGGTTACCGGAATTTTTGTTTGAACGCCATTCAGATCGTCACCTTTGACGGCAAACGAAAACAGCCTTTCATCAAAATAAACCACATCAGGGGCTATTGACAAGCGGAATAAAGTATCACCCTGATTTTCAATGATTAAATCAGTCCCTTTAAGCGCACCCGCCAAGCTGATAAGTTCTGATTGCAAACTTGAACACGGTTTAAGCCCAATCCAGCCAAAGGGATGAAAAGTAATCGTCTCCTCAACGCATGCAAATTCAAATCCGCGTAAGTGTGAGGCCAAGCCCAACAGAATAGCGAACTGTCGCTCTGTTAAACATAAATCCAAAGGCTTTTCTTTACCCAGTACACCCGCTAACAACGGCATCTGGTGATCAATCGGCAAGGTCAGCCCATACTTTTGCGGCTGAAACAAATAACGACCGGCAAAACTGCCAGGCAAAGCGATTAACGCGGCTGCAAGTGCTGACTTATCATCCGCAAAATCCTCGTACAATGCCTTGATATACGCGAGCTTTCCGTCCGTCGTCGCGCCTCGCACCATGTCCTCTATCGAAAACCAAGTTAAACGCTCGTCGGTTTTGATTTTCTGTAGCAAAAAAAGATAGCCCTCCAGCGTCAAGTCAATCTGAAAAATATTCAGGTAATATTCGGTCAACGCATGGTTAGGCGCTGTGCCCTGGACTTGCCGATAAGGTTTCAAACAGCGCCAGGGCTTGAAGGTGTAATGCGACTCAAAGAGCAAACCGGCTTCTTCGCGTAGCTCCCGTTTTAGGGTTTCCGGCAAGGCATTTTTGATCAGTTCGGAATGAGGCGATTGCAGCGCTTGAAGTAACGCGGCCTTATCAGATAAGGGTACATCGCTTTGGTTAGCCCTGCCGCCTATCAAACCATAGTCGCCTGCGGTTTTATCAAAGCGTTTTTGCGTGTCTTCGCGCTGATAAAACAAAATCCTGCCGTCCAGTTTGATAATGCTCCAGGCAACGTAACAGTAACGGATAGCTTGCGCCTGTTGACCCGCATGATTATCGTACCGGGCATTTTCGATAAATCGCAAGCTATCGAGCTGCTGATTGCGCTTGTCATTGGAAATGCCCTGGGTATTCCAGAAGTTAGGCGCAAACAAACGGGATTCAGCATCGCTCAGTGCGGTTAAAGTCGACAGTGCCAGCAATTGCGCCGGAAAAGAGACAAAGCACCATTCGCCTTTTTGCAAATAGGTGGTATTTAGCACGGCTAAGGTATCGAGCAGGGTTTCTATTAACGCCACCGTGTTTTCAGCAACCGCGCGCTCAAGTGAGCGTTGGTGATACAGTGCGTCAATCAAGGCCTCGCGCGGCACGCTGTAAAAATCGCCTTCTTCTTCGGCGTAACGGGGTAGATTTTGCAGAAGCGTTTTGATGAGGTTTGCGATCATGTCAATAGTCAAAAAACTGCTTGAATCCCTTTTGTAACAAGCCTTCTTTAAGAATTTTATCGCCTGTCCATAACAAACCTTTTAATTCAAGCGTTAAGGCAACATGCGCCGAATCGTTTTTATCAATGTCATGACATAATTGATAAGCCTGTTGGCGATTTTCAAGACTAATCAGCTCTTCTTTGTACAAATGAATCTTTTTCAAGTAAATTTGATAGAGTTGAATGATCTCATCCTCAGATAATCCACTGACTTTTATTATTTTTTCTTTATGCTTAAATAACTCGACTAAAACCATCTCACAGATAAAAAAGTCATTGTCAGTGGCTAGCAATGTTTCTGCAAATCTTGAGCGATTTTTTAATAACGCCGAAAACAGGATATTAGTATCGACAATAACAGGCGCTTTTGAGGCTTTCATAGCTCGAATAAACCCTTTTGTTTTCCCCACAGCGTATTGTCAATTTCGCTGATTAATTGGTTTGCAGCCTCTTCAGATAATTGGCTTTTTTGCTGAATCGCCTTGATAGTCAAGTAATCTAAAAATTGCTCAAGCTTGTCTTGTTCTATCAAGGAACGGTTTAATGTAATCACCACTTCCTGGTTACTGGTTGTTATTTGATACGGTTGTACGGTTGGCATGGCTGCTCTCCTTCAAGTGTAGGAAATCTTCATCTGTCATTTTAAAATTTTCGTCAATCGCAAACTCCACTTTGTCTTTTAATAATCCTAACGGCCTTTTTTTAACGGCTTGGTTTTTTAAAGACAACACAAAATTTAACGTGGCTTCCACTTTATCCAGCGGTAAAGTGTGGATTTCTTTTAATACGGCTTGTTCTATTTCGGCTCTGTTCATGGCTTTTCTCATTATGGAAAACTGCGGTTGTAAATATGCCGTGCTACTTCAAAAAAATAAGTCTTTTCTGGATATTTGAAATCCCAAAATTTTATTTCCAGCAAATTTCTTTTATACCCTGTATCGACATACGGATTAGATGTAGTAAGCCAAAACATCTGATAAAGTAATTTAGTGAACAGTGGTTTATCATTTCTGAAAGATGAATTGCTTTGCTGGATATTATTGGCTAACTCATTAAAGTAAAAGCCATCTTGTACATTAATTTTTTGGCTTTTATCTCGTCGCTCATCCAGGACAAGATTTTTAAGTTCAAGATACGCTTTGCTAAATGGGATTAATTTATTAACGGTTTTTGTTTTAAAATCAATCTCCGACACAGCATCTTCAACAAACAAATTGAGCAGCATTTTTTCATAACGCTGTACTGCTTCATCAATATCAAACATAAGCCGAATATTGATAATGAATAAATAGGCCAACGTTTTTTCATCAAGCTCATTAAATAATG
This sequence comes from Methylovulum sp., assembly GCA_030689765.1. Lineage (GTDB taxonomy): Bacteria > Pseudomonadota > Gammaproteobacteria > Methylococcales > Methylomonadaceae > Methylovulum. Next base: position 8,988 of record JAUYEP010000093.1, on the reverse strand, counting down.
TTGGATTATGAACTATCCAATTACGGGTATTTTTCATAATCCATGCTAACCCTTTAATTTTCTTAGGGTCAGCTGCTTCCCATTCATGTGCTATCGTCCTGATAAAGAGTTTATACATAGCGGCCTTATTACTCGGTTCGCGCAAAGGCAAAAACTTTTCTAGCACTTCTACATAATCGCGCATATCCTCAATACTAACCTGTTTTTCAGGTTCTGAAATAAAGTCATTAAATCTCAAGCTATCTGAGACCAACTTTTTTTCTTGGATTAACTCTACAATATGTTGGCAACCCTCAATAATCCCCCGCCGTAATTTAATATAATCTGACTCTTGGTTTTTAATCCATATTCTTAAGTTCTCATATTCAGGGTCTTTTTTCTCAAAAGCCTTTACTTCAGGAATGTAAATTGAACTGCATTTTTCCTTAAAATCATCAATTGAATTTTTTTCACCTGTCATAAAACACATTATTTCAGCGGGAACGCCTAAATGAATTAAATCATTAAAAATATAAAAGCCACCGTTTTCGTGAAATTTGCTTTTGTCTGTGTAAGGTGCAGGTATGTCTTTTTCTAAATCGACATGCTCACCATTGTCTAAACGCACATCAATAATAACGGCATCAATTTCATTGAGAATGGTATGGTTTTTTTTAAATTCGGCAAAATCAAAATAATTCCGGCATAAATAAAGGGTATGCAGGCTTTTTTGTTGTGTGCAAAATTCGTTTAAATCGGAGGGTTTAGTATTCAGGCTAAATAAATCATTATCCCACGCATCAAAACCGAGTAACTCGCCAAACATTTGATTTAAAATATTTCTTCCAGCAGGTAAATTGCCGCCAAAGTCTTCAATCCAAAGTATATTCATGTTATTAGCCTTCTAATAAGGTTTTATGGAGTTTTAATTCTGCGCTAAATGTGTGTTCATTTACTGAGCAATTAAATTGGGTCTGTTCGCCTAATAATTCAATCAGGCGCTTAATAAAAGCAAGTCCTTTATGTGTGCCGGCTAATTGGCTGCTGGCGTTGGCTTTGCAGGCATTGCTAACGCTGAAAATATAGTGTTCTGGTTCTATACGCCAATCAATTTGAATTTTTCCTGTGCCGTTCCAGTATTTTAAAGCATTGAGTATTAATTCTGAGCTGATCGCAAACATCAGAGAGAATTTAATTTGATTTGCACCAAATTGCACTGTGCTTTTTTCGATAGTGACTTCAAGAGCCGTTATGGATTGAAGCCAGTAGTAGAATTTTTCGACATCGCATTGATTTACATCCAATGGCAAAACCTGTTCAATAAAGGCTTTGCGGGTGGGTTTGATTAGTTCGCCTTGATTGTTTATCAATTTGCGTAATCCTGTGGCATCCTCCATAAAGATGATGCGGTTGAGTGATTGGCGCAACGCGGCGGCAATAAACCATTCGGGGCTTGCATCACCTGTGTTGTCTTGTTGCCAGGCACGTTTAAATTCTTCGGTGTCGTAAATGGATTGTTTAAAGGTGTCTATTAAGCAATCGGTTAACGTGAGGGTTGAGAATAAAGCGGTAATTTCATTAATGGCTTCGTAGTGTTTTTGGTTGCTTTCGTAGTCTTCACTGCCTAATAAGCGAATGGCTTGTCTTAAGGATTCGGGGGCAGTAGCGAGAGCATTGCGCATGGTGTGGGTGAAGAAAGACAGCATTTCTTTTTCTTTTTCATGCAGGGCTTTATTTTTTATATCCAATTCCTTTTGATGTTTTATAAAGTCAATATTTTTCAGCTCTTCTTTAGCTAACAAAGCTAACCATTGATTAATATATTTTTCCTGATAGTAATCTTTTTCTTTATTAAATGGACTATTTTTTCTTTGCTCAACTGCATTTAAATATTCAGTTGCTTCATCAAAATATTCCAATTCTTTATAATATTTCCCAAGCTCATAACTAGCGATTATATTATTTTCTTTATCAGCCTTTTTTAACAATTCTAATGATTTCTCTTTTTCATTTTTACAACGGTAGTAAAAAGCCAGAATAACTTTAGCATAGGAAAAGTCTTGATTTTCCAAGAATTCAATAACTTCCTCTTTAGGAAAAATAAAATCAATTATATCGGGGTCAGTGTAATCATAACCATCGTCTTTTAAAAAGAAACCAGCTGCCGCTCTACAAAGTAAAGTGTATATATCTAGTTGCTGGTATTTTGCATGTATTTCTTCTGAATGGATAGGATGCCACCAAGGTTGTTTGTTGTCCTCAATATTTAACCCCTCAAATTGTTGCTTATTTTTAAGTTGATAAATAGATGCCAGCCATAAATGTCCAACACTATCATTTCTTTCTTCTGATCTTTCTTCTGAAGAGCTTTCAAAACACCTTAGCGCTGAACCATCATCTTTCACGCCATATTCATGATAGTAGCAAATACCCAGCATTGTTCTAGCTTGTGTTTTGTCTTGCCTAAATTTGGGGAGAAACACGGGATGGTTAGAGGCTTTTTCAAACAAAGAAATCGCTCGAATGCGATTTTGTTCCATTTCTTTACAGAAATAATAGCGGATTGCTAATTTAAGTTGTGCAAGTGGATTTTCTTGTTTTTCGGTGAATTCCTCTAGCAAATTAAACCCTTGAGTAAGGTCTTTTTTCACTCCATTTCCTTTAAGATAACACTCAGCTAACCTAAATTTAGCTTCTTCATTTCGTGAAGCGGCTTTTTGAAACCACTCAACCGCTTGGGCGTGGTCTTGTTTAATACCATTGCCTTCATAATAACAATATCCTAGCTGATATTGAGCTTTAGCTTTAGCGTCTGCTTTTTTTAGTTCTTGCCAAAATAAATGAAGACCAAATTTATCTAATTTATCTATTAAACGATCCGAAAGAGTTTGAGTCGCCACTTGTTCAAGCCACTTAACTGCTTGGTTGTAGTTTTGTTCCACTCCATTTCCGTAAAAATAACAATCAGCTAGTTGACTCTTAGCCCAAAAGTCTCCTTGGTCAGCAGCTTTTTTATACCACTTAAACGCTTCAGTATAGTCTTGCTCAACACCAATTCCTCGAAAATAGCAGTCTGCCAATTTAATTTGATCTGACACAGAGTCTTGTTTAGCATTTATAAGCGCCTTGTCGTAGTCTTGCTTTTGACATGTATTTACATATTCTTGACCTTGCTGAGATGAGTGAGATGAGTATATGGGAGAGGAACCCGAACCGGATTCGGCAAAAATAGTACCGCTTTGATAGGGAAACTCATTTCCTTGTTCTGTTTCTTGTTCATGTTGCATAGTTTGTGTCCAATCCGGTTTGTAAATACTTGCTAGACTTTAGCAGATTCATGGGCTGTCTTTTAAACATCAGTGGCAAGTAAGATGTATAGTTAGTCCTCCAAAATCAATTTTAAAGACCATCTTTACACCATACCCCCACTAATCACCGTTCTAACGACAGACCCTTCACATGTAACGATTGCCGCGACCTAAAGTCGCGGCTCCCAATCGTCTAGCTACATCAGCCGTCATGCTTTTATCCGACAACGGGAATTATCGCTGATGACTCAGTGATTTTTTTGTCGCGAAATCGTTTGCTATCGCCCAACCAACGGATTCGGTAACAGCAGATGCCGTCAAGGCGTTTAGGGCGTTGCCCCAACCAGGAATCCAACCCACCAGAGCTTGCGAGATACCGCGACCAACCATTGTTGCCGTCGCTGTTGCTAAGGTAGCTTTTGCAGCGCTTTCATCAAGCTCAATGCCAAAAACAGCACCGAGCGAAATAATCATCCCAATCTGTATTGGAACAATAACAAGACTGTCGGAACCAGGCACTTGTGCCATTCCTGCACCAACGCCTGCACAGATTGTTGCTGTACTGTGGATGATGGCATGGCATTTGTTTTCTTGTGAGTTATTCATGAGTCGTCTCCTGAGACAAATTTGTTGAGTTTTTTCGCTTTGGATTAATGTCTTCGGTATGGAGAGTATTATTCAGCAATAGCATTTAGCTGTAAAAAGAGGGGAGGGGGAGTTTCTTGCGCTTCTGGAGTTGAACGGAAACGAGGCAACTGCGAAAAATCGCCGCTTAACATGGCTTCTTGCCCGACTATTTTCAAATCATCGGCAGCGTAGTGCAGCGCGGCGAACAATTCGGTGAATTTGCTGGTGACGGTTTCTGGCAATCTGGTCATTTTGGTGTTCCCCATGATTTTGGCTGGAATAAATGGCCTTAACGTAAAGCGTTTAGGTCATTTCTGTAATAATTAGCAATGCGGCTTTTTCATTGCGTTGGTAGCCGCTTTCACAACATGGTGTGTAGTATCGGTTAAAACGCAGGGGATGTAATGGGAGAACTGTGGGAGTTTTTTTAGATGCTGTTGTTAAAAACAGCAGGTTGATTAGGGAGGTTGCAGGAACGACTTAAGCCGCTTCCGCATAAAAATTGCCTTATTGAGCCTCACCAACCGGTGCAGCGAAGGCATCAGAAACCAGCTCCTGGACATTACTTCCGGTCAGCGCATGTAAAAAAGCCGTGAGTTCATCGATTTCCTGAGTTGATAAATTCAATGGTTTGATTAAAGGGTCAAGATTTTCGTTAAGTATGCCGCCCCGGTTATAAAACGCCACCACCTGTTTCAAGGTTTGCAGGCTGCCGTTGTGCATATAAGGCGCGGTCAGGCTGATATTGCGCAAACTCGGCGTTTTATATTTCCAGCGGTCTTGCGGGTTTTGCGTCACTTCGTAGCGGCCTAAATCATTGGCTTTTGTCGTCGATACCGAGTCGATCAACTTGGCGGCGACATTGACATAAACGCCGGGGGCGACTTGCACACGCTGATTTTCCTGGGTTTTATCCATGGCTTCGGCATAGCCAATGCCGGTGTTATGGTTGCCGTTATCGGTAAACAAGGCGTGATTTTTGCCGAGCGTGTGGCAACTGGAGCAGTTAGCCTTGCCGGTAAATAGTTCAAATCCACGTTGCGCTTTTTCGTCCAGCGCGGTGCTATCCTTGCCGTAATACCAACGGTCGAAGGCGGAGTTAGCGGAGTTTAGCGTCCTTTCATAACTGGCAATCGCCATACCGATGGTTTCCATGCCCGGCCCTTTGCCGAAGGTTTGTTGAAACAGTTTGCGGTAATCGGCGCTGTGGTTGATTTTGCCGATGACGTAACCGATGGACGGATTAGCCATTTCATTATGCGCCAGCAAAGGCCCCCAGATTTGCTGCTCCAATGTCGTCTCGCGGCTGTCATGGAATAGCGCCGTAGCGTAGGCGACATTGTACAAAGTGGGCGTGTTACGCCGTACGCTGCGCCCTTCAATACCCACGGCGGTAGCCATTTCATTGCTGGTGAAGCCTTGTTCGGGGATATGGCACATTGCACAGGAAAAGGTATTGTTGAGTGACAAACGGCGGTCATAAAACAGCTTTCTTCCCAGGCTTATTTTTTCTTTAGTCAGTGGATTGTTCGCAGGCACGGGAACGGCAGGCAGGCCTAACGGCAGCTTGCGGATTGTTTTGAGCAGGTTCGTTGCTTGGCCTGTGCGGTCGGTCAATGCGATTGAACGGGTTTGATATTGGCTGTCTTCGTAGTTGGTTTTGTTGTCGCCTGGGACATACAGCGATTCGTCATGTTTCGACGGAGTCACCACGGACGGAATCGGTTTGCCCGGTTCGGCCAGCAATAAAGTCTTGATGTCGTTAATCAGCGTGTCAGGATGTAAAAAATCGACACTGTAAATATTGCGTATCTGTTTGTTCTTATCGATCAGGTAAACGCGCAGGATATGTGAAAAAGTACCGGTGAACCGGCCTTTTTCATCATACACTTTCTGGACATTTTGCCGGTAATGGTCGAGTATCGGCTTTAACGCCTGTTCCGAGCGGGTGGTCAAAAAATGCCATTCAAGCGCATCATTTTGCAAATCCTGGCCGTAATGCTTCATCATCTCCGGCGTGTCGTGTTCCGGGTTAAAGCTTAAGCCAAGTAGGGTGGGCAGGCGGTTTTGCCCACCGTTTACATGGCGGATTTGTTTCGCGTAGGCACGAACAGCATGTGCCCACCCTACTTGGCTGATTTTATTTCATGCTGAACCCGCTCTCACAACATGGTGTGTAGTATCGGATAAAACGCTGTGGATGTAATGGGAGGACTATGGGAGTTTTCGGGCTTATTCAATGCAGTCATAAGCCTGCTTTAAGAGGGAAGCGCCTTAATTGCCGAGCAATGGGACCGGTTCGTCCATTGTCGTGACTGACAATGCCGCGCTAGCGTTAATACTCGCTGCAGCCGTGTCAAACACGGCTTTGATTTCCGGGCTTTGGAAGGTTTGCGTTTGTGCTGTCGAGATTACCTTTAAAGAGGGGGCATCATCGATTTTGACCAACCAATCCTTTAGGTTCCTGGCGCCTTCCGCCGGTGCATCCTTGGCCCAATCGATTATTTCTTGTGTTGCTTTGGGCGAGCCTATTTCTACCAAGGCATTGGCGCTGACTTCAAATGCGGACGTTCCCAAAAGCTCTTGTTTAAACCAGATGCTCAAGACTTCAACGGCATCAGGATTGCGTACCTGGGGAATGGCATCGAACGCTACGGTTTGTTTGATACGGTTGGTTTCTTCCGTGGCGTTATCTGTGTTGCTTCCAGACACGGTTTGTAATAATTGGTTGACACCCTCCGGCGCACCTACGGCGGCAATGGCTTTGCCGATAGCGCCCAAAAAGGCGGGATCGGTAATCCCAGGATTAGACCAGGCGGTTTCCAAAACAGGGGAAAGTTCTTCATGAAACTTACCATCCCAGCGATTATCGCCAATGCGTGAGATAACTTGCAAAACTAATAAATACAATGGGAAGTCCGTTCCCTGTTCAGCCAGATTAATCAATTGGGCCAGTGACTTGGGCGTGGCAATGTCCGCCAGCAAATCAAGCAAAATAGCTTTGTTTTCGACCGGAACATCCGGTTGCAACAGTAAGTCAGCGATGCTTTGATAAACATCAGGGTCTGGATGTTGCCGCAGACGTTCGGCAAGCAATGTGCCTATGATGGGGATTTGCTGAAAATCAGACTGCCCCAGCAGCATTTTCAGTTGTTGCCATAGTTGCGCTGGCGTCTGATTGTGTTGTCCATTTGGCGCGGTAGGTTTGATCGCAATAACCTTGCCTGAGCGCTTTTTTACAGCGCTGAAAACAGGTTTTTCTTCGCGGGACGTGGTTATCCATTTGCCGTTGCTGGCTATTTCATGCAGGCTAATTGATGTGTTGTGGGCTTGCCAGCCTGCAACTCCCGGCATGAGGGTGAGCAATAAACAAGCCGAGGCGAGTATTAACCGGTTTATCACCGAGCCATCCACCAGGAATTCGTCAGTTGGGCGAGGGCGGCGCTGATTTTCGCATCCTGTTCCGGTTCTGCGTCCAGTTTAAGCACTGGGGACGCCAGGTTGTCCAACGCATCAGCACCGTTATGACCAGCTTGCTGCAGGGCCAACAAACCGACCACGCCACTGTTCTCTGCTATGTCAGCCTGTAAAAAAGACTGCGCCGCTAATGCCGCCCGCGCTTGCCCTACCAGTGTCAAGCTGAGTTTGGGATGACGCTTTAACAATCCCAATGCCGCCGCCCGAACTTCATAGCCTAAACGTTTGCTGGAAAAACGGGGTTTCGCTTTCCCTACGCTGGCGTTATCTTGCAATGTTTTGGCGGCAATATTCAGCATGTCGTAATAGCCAAAGGCAATGCGGTAGCAATAGACATTATTGTGCGGATCGTATGAATCCTCGCCTAATACAACACCGCCATAAACCACCGGACAGCGATTATTAAAGTGTTGTTTGACAAACTCATTCCAAACCGTGTGTTTAACGCCTTCGTCATGCAGCAGCAGCAAAGCCTTAACCGGCATCTTTGGGACTTTGGTTTTGACAAAACGGGCGCCCAAGCTGATATTTCCGCTGGGTTTTAGCGTACAAAGTGGGCCTATCGTATTGACACATGCGCCATTCCAGCCCTGAAAGCGGTAATCCTTATCCGCTACGGCGAACAGGCTAACCAACGCTTGTGAAGGTATCTGGAGAGTGCAGCCAGGCATACAGTCCATATCACCAGAAGCGCTGGCAATATGCCCGCCCACGCCATCAGCCACTTGGGCATCCAATGTTAAGGCCGTCGTTGGCAAGGGGAATGCCGCAAACATTACCGTGAATAACAACCACCACTTCACCTTATTGATGCGGTATCTATTCATCCCCCCCTTTTGCAAAGGGGGGTAGGGGGGATTTGCTGTGCCTGATCTGAACGGGTGTTTTGAAAAATCCCCCCCAGCCCCCCTTTTTCTAAGGGGGGAGGTAAACGCTTGCTTGATGCGTAATTTTAAGCCATGGCAATTGTTGGGGGGATGGCATCTTTTCATGATCGGATTCCTGTTGTTATGTTATGTTGCTTTTCATAATACCGAACAAAATGACGTTCCGCGAGCGGGATTTTCGGTTAACATTTCATTCACCCTAACTGTTGTATCCTGTTGTCGTCTAATGGATTGACCCGCTTTTTTATGGTCTGGTTCCTGTTAGGCTTCACGCCGGTCTGCCCAAAAGAGCATCCTTTACGAAGACGGCACCAAATAACAAAACCTGGGTAGTGGGTTAAACCTGTGTTTTTCCTACACACGATTTCACTGCCTATAGTTCGGAGTCCAAGGCATGACTTGGATTACACAAAACATCCAAAACGTGTTTTGGACTCCTAAACAACAGACACACCCACTACCAAAACCTTTAACCTTTCTTCGGAATAATTCTTATGAAGTCAATCAATTATCAAAAATGGGTAAAAATACTCGGATTGATGAGTCTCTCGCTCATCTTTTTAGTGGTTCATGCCGATGTAAATGCGGCGCAACAAAAGAACCAGCTAAAGCCTAAACACGTCACCTCATTCAAGCAATTAAAGCGGATGCTTAACGCAAAAAGGGTTCATGCCAATAATTACTTGGTCTTCAAATCCGACGCGTTAGCC
>JAUYEP010000084.1 GCA_030689765.1 Methylovulum sp. | reverse complement strand
ATTTCATACAGATAACTGCTGTTTCAAGCCAGATTTCGTGATAGAACAACCTAAAAATATAGCAATTATCTGCAAGGAATGTCATATAACACATTGTTTTAAAATCAATTAAAGTTGTGTAGATACTTATGCCTGAAGGGGAGGTTTCAGACCAGCGAGATATTTCGATGAATGTGTTATCCCGTTCCCACGCGCCAATTCCCAGCCGATGGCTACCTAGAGATGGGCAAGATAACTATGCGGGGCACAAACCCAAGTTTGTGCCCCAGCAGTTTGTATTATAAAGCGGTAAGGGATCCGCCCCACGGTACTGAATGTTAGAAGCATAAGACAAGCGGCTAACAAGCCGCCCATCAACATGCAAAATCAATCAGGCATTAGGCTAATTCAAACTCAGACGGGTTAAGCCCTAGTTCCCTGGCTATTTTTGCCGCCACATTTTTTTCAGAAGCATCAAAATTACCATCGGAAGCGGCAATTGCGATAATCATGCGCATCAACAAGCGTGACGCTTCTGTATTCGATTTCATTTTTCCTAACGCTTGATAGGCTTTGGCTTCGCCGATGTCTTTGTCAAACTCAAGCTGTCCTACAAAATCCTGGAACGCCTTGATGACATCGCTGGTGGTAAAAACCGACAGCGCATCATGGCCTTCAATAAATTTAATCATTTTTTGCTTTTCTTCCGCGCTGACGCTACCGTCAGCCATGGCAACCAATGCGGAGCCAGCCATTGCCGCATTAAGAAAATCTTTGTTTTTAAATTTTAATACCTCGGTTTTTAATTCGTTGGCTTTAGTTTTTAATTGGTTAAGAAAGTTATCGAAACTCATTGTGTACTCCTGAAGGGTAAGGGTTGTGATGATGGTGCGGGTTGGACAATTGGCGATTAAACAGATAATTCGGCATAGGCGTCAAGTGGCATGGACATTTTAACACCATAACAGGCTTGTCTATTGATGATGGTTTTGCCCCATTGCTGGTGTGTGGCAACTTCACACATGGCATTGTGCATTTTAAAAACAGCGGGTGCGTCACGGTCACAGAGGCTTAACGCCATTTCATAATCTTCTTTATCGACCTCATAAGCGGCTTCAATGGCAGGTATTTGGCTGGGATGAATCGCTGTTTTACCGGTCAGGCCATGCGCCAAATCCAGTTTGATCTCTTTCAATAACATTGCCGTATCATCCAGGTATTCAAATACCGGCGCTGAAATCGAAAAGCCGTAGGGTTTGAATATCGTCACCAACTGCGAGATGGCTAGCCCCATCGGCGTATCATAAAGTGTCAATCCCCGTGGCCTTCGAAGACCCAGCAGATTCATCAAGTCATTGCCGCCTATCCGCAGCATTAAAATGTTTGGGAAAACAGCCTCCTGTAACAAGCCCTGGCACAAGGCACACATCGCTGCGCCATCAAACACTTCCCTGGTTTCCAGCGTTGGCATGATTTTAAAGGCGGTGCCTTGTAATTGATCGAAATAAGCGTCAAACACGTCTTCGTTAAATTTTGGCAAAACAAAACCATCGATTTTTTCAATGCCGGGCAGATCAAGCAAACGCGCCAGAATCTCAGGATTTCTGGCGCGAATAAAACGAAAACGATTGGGCGTGTCCCGAAAGCCTTGTAGGCATAAACCTAAATGACGTAGGCTGCTGTCAACTTCACGATAAGATACGGCATCCTCAGTGCAAAATATCATTGAGCGTAGCCAGGGAAGTTTTTCTCCATTGGCAATATCCATCAGATCAAGGCGATGGGCGGGCATGTAAAGTGGCGCACCTAAACACCACGGTGAAAACGGTTTAGGCTGGGCGGTATATTGTCTAGTCATTGTGCATCTCTTTGATTAACGCCACGGCGCGATACGGCAAATCGGCGCACACTGCTATCGGGACTGACCTGGACTCTGCCAGCCAACGTAAATGCAGGGTTGCTTCCGATTCACCATCCTGTAACAGCAACAGCCTGGCTTCGCGGCGTAAAAGCACACGCGTTGCCTCGCCGATACCTGGCTTGATGTAATGCTGCCGACTAATATGATAACGCTCGGCAAGTTGGTGTAGCAGTGCTTGTGAGATTGCTTGTAACTGTTGAGGGTTCACTTCAATAGGCTGCTGGTGTTTTGAGTTTTGCCGAATAAGATCAACGCTGGCGAGTATTTCATCAACAAAATAATTCGATAAATCATGGGGTTCAAATTGCCCGTAATAAACACAGCCATGAAAATCGGCGGCATCAATTAACTGTCCATCATAAACCGAACGGCTGACCAACCCCGATACCGTCGCATTCAAAATGCACGACGGGATTAAATAATCCTCTGATGATGCCGCCACGGCGGCATCACCGGATAAATCAGTCAACACATACAATTCAGCAGGGATACTAACCCCGCCAGTATCGGCAAACGCTTGCAAACTGGTCGCCAGTTGTCTGGCAATAACGCCCTTTCCTGTCCAACCATCGACAAACACCAGTGTTTCCGGTGCATGATCTTGCACAATAAAACGCAGTGCATTCAAATCCATACCGACATCCCTAAGTATCGAAATCGAATAATGTGCGGCATCGGTATTAAAATGACGCTTGAGAACCTGCTTGAGCAACACACCAATAGGCGTTCCGGCACGCGCCAATGACACCAGCGTGATACCGTGCGGACGTGTTGCCAGAATACGTTCAGCCAATATCGCCACATGCCCCGCCACGCGCGTTTTATTCGCCGCCATCGCCTGATAAAACAACGCCAGATAATCTTCCGACGGCAGCGCTTCATGCGACAACATTTGTGAATAATGTTTTTGACCGGACTGGATCAAGGCTTCTTTGATGGATACAGGCGTGTCCGGCACCGTTATCGGTGTCAGCAGAAACCTGACATCATCCGGTGCATAGCTGCCTGAAAACGGCATTATTGCGGTCATTAGACGGCAACCAATGTGTTAAATAATTGCGTGTTTTTTGGGATCAACGCGTAATCGCACAAAGCCAGAAATGGTGCATCGGTTTTGCTGTCGCCTGCGCCAAAAGTTAAGACTTCTGAATGTTGCTGTTTATAACTATCCAGCAAATAACTGACTGCGCTTTCTTTGTTGATAATACTGGGCAATATGGCAAGATTATTGCCGTTTATGTGCCAATATAAACTGCCATCACAAATAGAGGGATGTGGCTTAACAACACTATCCAGCAATTTTTTAAGGGTCGCTTCAGTGCCGTCGCTGTGCTTGATGACACCATACCAAGTGATGCCGAAATCAGCTACCAAACGCGGTTTAAAGCCATTATGAAGATGGCAATAGGCCTCAACCGTTTCCCATAAAGCCAACAACTTTTCATGATAAGGCGGTAATCTTTGCAGAATGCTATCCATCCACGTCCTATTAATAACACCCTGTTTATCTAAAATGACCGCACCGTGATTCAACACCACCTCTTCCTGAAACGGCAAGTTGACGCGATAAAAGGCGTGTACATCACGCGCTGTCACTGGCACGATCCTGAAACCTTTCGCCAGCCATTGCCACAGCCATTGTTGCTTACGCGTCGCAAATGAATTAGGCGTGCCATCAGGCAAAAACGCCCGCACGGCTAAGGTGTTATTGCCACCCTCTGGCGTGCATTTTCTCAAGGTTTGAAACAAGGTATCGTCAAGGTCTAAAAAAATGTAGCTTTGCATGGTGTGAAGTGTTTGGGTTAAGTTCAAAGCGTGCGCTGATGGCTTGCCATGCCTGCAAGCGCTCTAGCAGCGGTGGGCACAGCGGCGTTTCATGGCACAAAATAATTTCACGGTAAGCCGCAGGGTTCAGGTTGTAAATAAAATTGGGGATGCCATCGTCGTAGTTATCCTCAAACCGGCAAACCAGCGCAATATCATTACCCTGATGGATCGGTGAACGCGTTGTGCTTTGCACTTTCACATTAAAGCCTTTCGCTTCCAGCCCGCGCCCGAGCAGATAGGCCGGCGCATTGCATTCGCCTGACCCTAACACCAGTATCGGGCGGGCCTCATCACTAACGTTTTTTACGAGTCGCAACAGCTCATCGACAACGCCGGTTTCCAGCTGTATCGGAACATCGATACCCAACCGCCCGGGCCAGGCCAGCAAATGCTTTTTACAGGCGCCATTGCCGGAAACATTGACAATAATGTTATCAAGCGCGGTGTTCTGGTTGTCCTCAAAATGCAATAAACCTTGCCGAAAGCACACCCATTCCACGGCAACCCCCGCTTGCGCTTCCAATAACGCGCGGTCATCAGGATGGGCAAAATTCACCAGACTGACGATAAACACTTTTTGCAAGTCTGGATTAACTGCTTGATACGCATTAATCAACCGTAAAAAAGTCCTGCCGGTACTGATTTCATCATCAATCAACACCAGTGTCTGCGCGTTTAAAAACTGCCGCCGGTAATCAGGCCGCTCAGGATAATACAGAAAAAAGTCAGTAGCGTGACTGTGCGCTTCTTCAAACGCCAAGCGCCCGCATCCGTCTATCTGGTAGCGCGTTGTTTGCATAAACAGCGCGTTTTGCACACCGGCATGGCTAGCCGCTGCAAATACCCCGTAACCCAAGCCAGTCGCAGTTTCCGCCATGCCTATCCAAAGCGAATTGTCCCCTGCCCCGCTGTTCAGCACGGCCCGCGCCAGTGCGCGATAAGACCAGCCCATCATTTTGGGCGATACCGGATAATGCTTGCCCAATACCTTGCTGACCAATAAGAACTTGCGCTTGCTGCTGACGCGGGCGGCGAAACCTAATAAACGTTTGAGGGGGATGCGGCCGGGCGCTATGTCGAGCCGGAGTGTGCCGGTATCCAGTTTAATGGTTAGTGTTTTTTGCATGGTTGTGTGTTGTGTTGATAAGCTGAATCAGGTTTTGGACGCAGAGGCGCAATAGTTGCGTATCTCCTGTGAATAATCAATCCCGTAACACTACTGGCATATTCACTTCAGCCACCTTAAGCCCATACTTAATGGCAGGCGGTTTAATAACTTCACCTTTAATGCCTTGCCAGGCAATCTGCGCGAGATTAGCGCCCGATAAACACGCCATGCCGAAACCACCGGAAGGGCGCGGATTGATTTCTAACAAGCGCGGCCCGTGTACACCTTCTTTAAACTGGATGTTGAACAACCCGTTAAGACGATAATGTGCGGTTAACCGCTCCACCATGCCTGTGATTTCAGCATTGTTATCGATGCTTTGACCGTGCCCCACAAGCTGCGATTTTTTTCGCTGTACGGCACACAACACACGACCATGACGACCTGCGCAATCTACACTCCATTCATGTCCTGCGAGATTTTCCATCACCAATAAAGTGTCGAATTGCGGCGTATTGGCCATGCCCAGCCGCAATTCCTGCAACGGGATCTGATATTCCACACCTTCGAGCATATGGCTGATGCTGCCGCGTTCGGTATCCAATATCCGAAAACCCAAACCAAATACCGAAACAGCGGGTTTGACACATAAGCTTTGATGTTTTGCCGATAAGGCGACCACCGCGCTATCAAAACTGTCGCGATCATTAACGGCGATAAAATCCATCGTTGTTGCAACCGTTGCAGGCAATGCCGCGTAAAAATCCGCCTTGTTATGCAATAAGATGAGTGTTTCATAATCAGCAACCGACAGCACCTGGACACCAATAGCATGAAACAAAAAGTGATGCTGACTGACCAATACGGCTTCCTTACCCGCCCAGAACAAGCCGATATTGTGCTGGCGGCAAAAATCCAGACACCATTCCAGATAGTCCCGTTCGGTTAAATCGGGTGGTTCAAGATAATGCTCGTCAGCCGCCAAAAATACCGCTGCAGTGCTATGGGTATGTGTGCAGATCAACGTGACTTCACCAGCCGGTAAAGACTGGCGAAGATTGTTAAGGACTGCGCTGATCGTTGAAAAGGTTTTGTTAAACCAGATTCTCATCAGTCTCAGAGATGGATAATAATTTGCGGCAACAGATTTTCGATGGTGCGTCCTGTGCCATTTTCACCTATGGCGTGCATTTTCCATTCACCGTTGTGCCGATAGACTTTCGCCATAATTTGCGCCGTATGTGAGCCTTGGGTACTCAGGGTATAACGGGCGATTTCGTTTTTTGTGCTGCTGTCCACCATACGGCAATAGGCATTTTCTACCGCATCGAAAGTTTGTCCGGTAAACGAATTAACAGTAAACACCAACGATTTGACATTGGCTGGCACTTTGTCGAGATCAACCAAAATTTGCTCGTCATCACCATCGCCGTCACCGGTGCGGTTATCACCAGTATGGACAATGCTGCCGTCTTTACTTTTTAAATGCCCGAAATAAACGGTATCAACGGCCTTGTTGTTGTCATCAAACATAACGCAAGAGGCATCCAAATCAATCGGGTCGCTGCCACCACCGCCAAACAGGCCTTTTAACATGCCACCGCCAGACTTTTTGGCATCCCAGCCCAAGCCCATGATAACTTTGCTCAATGCGCCGCCGGATTCTTTGGACAAAGAAATTTTTTGTCCTTTTTGTAAATTAATAGCCATTTTAGATTCCTGCCAGATTTGTAATTATTCAG
This sequence comes from Methylovulum sp., assembly GCA_030689765.1. GTDB lineage: Bacteria > Pseudomonadota > Gammaproteobacteria > Methylococcales > Methylomonadaceae > Methylovulum. The sequence goes on along the minus strand of JAUYEP010000084.1, from coordinate 5,368 downwards.
TCCCCCTCTTTGAAAAAGAGGGGCTAGGGGAGATTTTATTAGACAAATCCCCCTCAATCCCCCTTTTTCAAAGGGGGAGGTGAAAACTTACTCAGATTTAAACGCTAACGCCAAACGACGTCGCCAAAGGCCCCAAGCCACCAGCAAAACCCTGGCCTACTGCTTTGAATTTCCAATCAGTACCAATACGGTAGATCTCGCCAAAAATCATCGCTGTCTCGACTGACGCATCTTCGCTCAAGTCATAACGGGCGATTTCCTGTCCACCTTCTTCGTTGACGATACGGATATAAGCGCGGCTAACTTGTCCGAAATTCTGTTTACGCGTTTCGGCATCATAAATGGTCACGGTAAACACGACTTTATCTAAATCGGCAGGGATTTTAGCCAGTTCCACTTTAACGGTTTCATCGTCACCTTCACCCTCACCCGTGGTGTTGTCGCCGGTATGCTGGACTGCACCGTCAGCGACCACTTTATTGTTAAAAAAGCAAAAATCGCTATCGGAACGGACTTTGCCGTCCAATTTAACCAGAAATGCACTGGCATCCAGATCGAATGCCGCGCCATCGGTGGCACGGGCATCCCAGCCTAAGCCTACAATGATTTTATTTAAACCCGGCGCTTCTTTGCTTAGGTTTACGTTACCGCCTTTAGTGAGTGATATTGCCATGATAGTCTCCTGATGGTGTAAATTTATGAGGTTTTGTTAGATACTAATGCCGTATTGCCGTGCTAAAGCAGCCAATCCGCCCGCATAGCCTTGACCGACTGCTTTAAATTTCCATTCACCGGCATGCCGGTATATTTCTCCAAAGATCATTGCCGTTTCAATAGAAGCATCTTCACTTAAATCGTAACGGGTCACTTCTTGTCCGGAATCCTTATTTACAACGCGCACAAACGCTTGTGACACCTGACCGAAATTCTGTTTACGCAATTCGGCCTCATGTATGGTAACAGTAAAAACGATGCGCTGAATATCAGGCGGCACTTTATCAAGCAAAACGATAACCGATTCATCATCGCCATCGCCTGCACCGGTGCGGTTATCACCGGTATGTTCGACTGATCCGCAAATCGACCGGGTTTGGTTGTAGAAAATAAAATCACTGTCAGAGCGCACTTTGCCATCGTCTTTGACCATAAAGGCGCTGGCATCCAGGTCAAAATCTGCACCATCCGTAGGCCGCGCATCCCAACCTAAACCTACAATCACATTTTTAAGGCTGGGATCAGTCTTGGACAGGCTGATATTGCCGCCTTTGCTTAATGAAATGCTCATAAATCAATTCTCCGTTAGGTTTTTCTTTTAATTTAAGGAATGGGTACAAAACAACGTCGTCTTGTGATTTGTACCCTCGGTGGATGCCATGACTGCCAGTCCTCAAAGGACTGGCAGTCATTATGTTGCCAAGTGTGTCGTACTCGTTCCTAAGTAACATTCAGTCCCCCTCTTTGAAAAAGAGGGGTTAGGGGAGATTTTTAAATAATCTATAAAAATTTATCGTGGACTGTTCGGCGATGGTGTTGAATGACGTGCCGCGCAACTGGGCAATATGTTCTGCAACATAGCGTACATAGGTTGGGTAATTGGGCCGTCCCCGAAACGGCACCGGTGCCAGATAGGGCGAATCTGTTTCAATCAGGAAACGGTCGGCAGGGATTTTTCTTGCAACGTCCTGAATAGCTTTGGCGCTGTTAAAAGTCACTATGCCTGAAAAGGAAATATAAAAATTCAAATCCAGCGCTTGCCTAGCAAATTCCCAATCTTCGGTAAAACAATGGATAATGCCGCCAACTTCATCAGCGCCTTCTTCCGTCAGAATCCGTAAGGTATCCTGTTTGGCTTCCCGGGTATGAATAATCAACGGTTTGTTTAACGCTTTTGCGGCATTGATATGGTTTCTGAAACGTTGATGCTGCCATTGCAAATCACCTGTGGAACGGAAATAATCCAACCCAGTTTCGCCTATCGCAATGACTTTATCGGCTTGCCCTAACACGATGAGTTCATCAACACCTGGCTCTTTACCCTCATGGACATTGGGATGCACCCCTACGCTAACAGAACAGGTGTCGTAACCAGCGACCAGATCCAGCATAGCCGGATAAGCTTCCAGGTCAATCGCTATACATAACAGGTGTTCAATTTGACTGTTTTTTACGTCTTGCATAAAACAGCCGAAATCATTTTGATACGGTTTCAAATCGATACGATCCAGATGGCAGTGCGAGTCGATCAACATGGCAGGCTTACAAGGTATGGGTTGGGCGGTCGGATTGCAATGCGCCCGCCAGATAAGTTTCAATTTTGTTGCGTGCCACGCCGCCATCCTGATCTGTGAATTGGACACCGATACCCGTGGCCCGGTAACTCTCTGATCCTGGCGGTGTCTTCCAGACAATTTTCCCGGCTATTGGCAAGCGTTCGGTTTCTTCCATCAAGTTCAATAACATGAACACTTCCTGCCCCATTTCATACTGCCGGTTGGTGGGGATGAACAGCCCCCCATTGGTGACAAAAGACATATAGGCCATATACAAGGAATTTTTGTCTTTAATTGAAAGTGTCAATATGCCGGGACGTTGTGGTGATTCTGCCATGATGTGTACTCTGGTTGAGTTGAAGCCACTGGATTAAAATTTCTTCTAACAGACTTTGTTTATTAATTGGCGTCTGCAGACGTTGACGGCTTACCAGCAATAAATCATACCATTGATAAAGCCCTTTCAATTCTAGCCGTTGCGCCAAAGCTTGCAAGGGTTTGTTTAAATCCGGGTTGTACAACTGGTGCTGCCCTGCCTGATAACCGCATTTGATCATATCAATGACCCATGAAGTCATCCAGAAAATCAACGATGGCCCGGGTAATTTTTGCCACTGTTCAGCAACAATAACAGGATGGCTGCGCCGCTGCGCTATCGCCATCCAGCTACTGAAACAGGTGTTGCGCAAGTTTAATGTCTCATCATTGGCAAATTGCAGCGCAAGTAACGGTGCTAGCTGCGCCAAATCCAGCAAAATTTCGATATCGCACGGTGAAAGCCCTGGTTTCTGTTGTTGCAACCAGGCCAACACGGTTTCCCTGTCAGGCATCGTCAGCGCCATTTTTTGACATCTGCTGACAATAGTCGCTGGCAAGGCCTTGGCCCTTTCGCTAATCAAGATAATAACCGTGCGTCCGGCGGGTTCTTCGAGACATTTTAGAAACGCATTGGCGGCGTTTGTATTCATCGCATCGGCAGGGTTTACAATAACAACCCGATACCCATCAAACTGGGGTTTTAAAGTGAGCCGGACAATGACACCACGAATCTGATCGACGGTAATGGATTTTCCCAGCCCGTCAGGTTTTACAACAATATAATCGGGATGTGTTTCTGCGTTAAGCAGCACACAACTATGACATTGTCCACAAGCCAGTCCGTCAGCGTGTGGTTTTGCACACAGCAGTGAATAAGCAAACTGGTTGACAAAATGTTGCTTGCCCAGGCCTTTTTTTCCGCTAACCAGCAAAGCTTGTGGAATACGTTGCTGTGCGGCGTAAGCCTGCAAATGCACCCAGTCTTGTTGCTGCCACGGCAATAATGACGGCATCATCTTAATAAAACACGCAAGGCATCTACAATAGCGCGTTGCACATCGATCAATGGTTGGTTGGCTTTGATCAGTTTAATGCGTTCTGGATGAAGTTCCAGTTGCAATAAATAGGCGCGTCTGACGCGTTCAAAAAAGCCGGTTTTTTCTGTTTCAAAACGATCAAACGCCCCGCGTTTTCTTGCCCGATCTATGCCTATTTCAACAGGCGCATCCAATAACAGCGTCAAATCAGGCCGCAAAGGGCCCTGCACAAGATTTTCCAGCCATTCTATGGTACTGGCTTTCATATTTCGGCCGCCGCCCTGATAGGCATAAGTGGCATCAGTGAAGCGATCACACAGCACCCAGTTTCCCCGCGCCAAAGCAGGCTCTATGACATGCTTGATATGCTGCGCCCGTGCCGCGAACATTAATAATAGTTCAGCCTGTTCTGAAATCTCTTCACTGTCTGCATCCAGTAATAAATGACGTATTTTTTCGGCCAGATAAGTGCCGCCCGGTTCACGCGTAATGACAACGGGTATCTTGTATTGCAGCAGATGATCTTTGATAAACTCCAGATTGGTCGTTTTACCAACGCCTTCACCACCCTCCAGGGTAATAAATTTCCCGCGTACCATTATTGCTTCCTTTGGTAATTATCGACCGCCGCATTGTGGTCTTCTAAGGTAGCCGAAAAAACATGCGTCCCATCACCACGGGAAACAAAATAAAGCGCATCCCCCTGCCCAGGGTGCAGGACAGCCGTTATCGCCGCAAATCCAGGCATCGCTATCGGCGTTGGCGGCAAGCCTTTGAACCGATAGGTATTGTAAGGGGTGTCCGTGGTTAAATCTTTGGCGGTGATGTCACCTGAATAACCGTCACCCATACCATAGATGACGGTGGGATCAGTTTGCAAAGGCATGTCTTGTTTGAGCCGGCGGACAAACACACCGGCTATCATCGGCCTCTCGGCTGTTGCTGCAGTCTCTTTCTCAACAATTGACGCCAATATCAGCGCTTCATAAGGCGTTTTAAAAGGCAGGTTTTCGTCCCTTTTGGGCCATTCCCGTTGCATGAGGCTTTGCATTTTGGCATGCGCCCTTTTTAATAGCGCCACATCCGTCGTATGCTTTTCAAAAAAATAGGTGTCTGGAAAAAACTCGCCTTCAGGATGTTTGGCATCTGCACCTAATGTAGCCATTAACGCAACAGTGTCAACAGTTTGCAAGGTATGCTGAAGATTGGGGTTATTATCGATTTTCTTCAGTATTTGCCTGATATTCCAGCCTTCAGGAAAAGTAATGCTGTATTGTTTGGTTTTTCCCAATACGAATAGCGCCAATATTCCAGGCATCGTCAAACCGGTGTCCAATTCGTACTCGCCGGTTTTGATTTTTTTAATTGCGCCACCCTGGGCCGCAAGCACCTTAAACCAAAACGGCCGGATTGCGATATTTTTTGCGCTCAATTTATCGGTAATTTGGCTAAAAGAATCGCCTTTTTCGATTTCTACCGTAACTGAGCCGCCAATAATGATAGGGGCATGCACTGCGCATTGATAATCCTTCCAAAACCATACGCCTGAAAAAAACAAGCTGAATGCAAGAATGCCGATGATTTTATTGGTCAACACTGAACGCTTCATATTTAAAATCATCTACCCACCGCTGTATTTTCGAAGTTATCGGGCCTACCGGAAAATAACGTGTTTCGATTTGTTTGACTGGCCAGATACCAATAATTGAATTGCTAAAAAAAACTTCATCTGCGGACAATAGT